>NZ_JACJQV010000197.1 GCF_014696875.1 Microcystis wesenbergii FACHB-1317
TGTTATTATTCATCTAGGGAATAAATGTTAATTGTTTTACTTTTTTATTTTCCCTTTTTTTGTGACTTTATGAACGATAAATTATTGGGACAAATCTGTCATCGCCCCCAGATTGCCCTTTCCTCGTAGCGATCGCCTTCTCGTCCTAGCGATCACCTTCTCGTCCTAGCAATCGCCCTTTCCTCGTAGCGATCGCCATTTCCTCGTAGCGATCGTCCCCTGTTAGTCTAAACTCCAGAATTTAAGCTCCCCTTGAAAAGGAGGATTTAGGGAGTTCAGACTTTTGTAGCCAGATTTTGTAGAATTAGTATTACTTCAACTTGAGAAGTATTTTGTCCAAGCATTTCTAAGTTCATTAATAATTTCGGCGTTGCTGATTCATACCTTGATTCAGCAACGCCATAACTGATAACTGATAACTCAGGTTAACTAACTATTTTTTGCCTCTAATTTGGTCAAACGACTTTTAAGTTCCTGATTTTCCTGTTTCATTTTTTCTAATTCCTCGCGAATTTCCTGAATTGCTTTGTCGGAACCTAATTTTTTCTGGACTTTTTGTACTGCTTCCTCCGCTACACGACGCACGCGACCATCGGGAGTTCGATCGCTCAAAGCTTGTAAAATAGCGATAGCTTTGGCATTTTCTATCTGTCCTAAAGCGTTACACACTGCCACTTGCGTCAAGAAAAAAGTTTCTTTGGCAATGGTTTCTAAACGTTCCAAAATTACGGTTAATTTATCCGTGGTTTGTCCCGAAGAAATCGCTCCCAGGGCGCGGATAGCGCCTAATCTCAGGGGGTGAGGCGTGCCTAAAGCCGTGTAGGTCAAAATTGACTCTAAAGCCGCCGGCGAGGTTTTTAACTGGCTTAAACCCCCAATTGCGCCCGCTCTTACTACCTCATTCCACCCCTTTCTTGACTGTAAAATATGATTGAGCAGGTCGATAATTTCCCCTTCTTTATTTTGCAATTGTCCCACGGCCATGGAGCCTAATCCTCGCGCTGTGGCCGCTTCCACATAATAACTAGCATCTCCGGCTTCTAATCGGGATTTAAGCGCGTTATAACTATCTAAGGTTTTAATTTCACTTAATCCCTCGACCACTGCCCGACGTACTTGTGCTTTTTCGTCGTTTAAACCTTTAATTAAAGCAGTAACTGCCTGATCTAAACCAAGAGTTGCTAACTGTTTGGCCACCTCCACACGCACCCCCCAAAAAGGCTCATTTTCTAGGGATGTCCCTAAAGCTTCGATCGCTTCTAAACCGCCTTTTTTAGCAATGGCCGTCGCTGCATAGATACGGGAAATCGGGTCGGGATCCTGTTGTAATTGCGCTTTTAATTCGGCGATGGGATACTCAAGAGTGACGGTTTTGAGGAAATTATTACCCCGATCAAACTTGACAAAATCGGGCTTTTGTGCTAGGGGAAAATAGAAACTTTGTTCTTTTTGGTGAATCCGCAGATTGTAGGTAAGATCGTCAGAGTTGAGATAGGCAAAAGCGACGGGAATTTTCAAGTCGAATAGTTCCTTTTCATCCTGAGTTTGGGTGACGGTTAATTGGGCTAAATTATTCTGATTATCCCAACTGTAGGCCACCTTATAATCGGGATGACCACCGCGATAAACGTACTGATCAAAGAGGAATAATAAATTGTAGCCGGTCGCTTTTTCGATCGCCCGTAATAAATCCACAGTTTCTACGGTTTTATGGGCATTATCCCGCACAAAAGTATGAATCGCTTTTCCGAATAAATCTTCCCCTAAAATAGAGCGGATCATGTGATAAACACAAGCACCTTTTTCGTAGAGATGACGATCATAAAGTTCGATCGCTTCTCGATAAACATGAGTAACAATCGGACGACGATAGCGGGAAGCATCTTCTTCTAAATAACTTCTTGCTTCCCCTAATAAATAATAACTACCAGCAGCTTTTCCGTATTCCGATTCTGTCCATAAAACCTCAGAATAGGAAGCCATTCCCTCTTTAATCCAAGCGTGAGACCAGTGTTTAATTACTACTAAATCACCGAACCATTGATGAGCTAATTCATGGGCAACTAAGCTTTCTGTCCAAGTATGATCGATGCTGGCTCTTTGATCAATTAAACAGCGATCGGTTAAAATTGTGGTGGAAGTATTTTCCATCCCACCAAAAATAAAATCATCTACACAAACTTGCGCGTATTTAGGATAGGGATAGGGATAACCAAACTTTTGGCTAAAAAACTCGATCATGCGGGGAGTTTTACCCATACTTCTTTGGCCCTCTTCTTCCCGTCCTTTTTCCACATAATAAGTGACAGGAACACCATTCCATGAGTCGCATAATTCGGCAAAATCTCCCACCGCAAGAGTCATTAAATAGGTAGGATGAATTTGCTTTTGTGACCAGTGATAAATTCTGTCCTCACCAACGGGTTCCACCGAGATTAATTCCCCGTTAGAAATAGCCATATAGGGTTGGGGAATTTTAACCCGAATTTCGGAGGTGGCTAATTGGCCGGGGTAATCAAAACAGGGAAACCAAAAGCGAGAATCTTCATCTTCTCCCTGGGTCCAAACTTGCATCGGTTTGTCGGGATAATATTCGTCGGGTCCGATAAAATATAATCCCCGTTGTGGTTGGTTAACTTGATAGTTAATCGTCAGGATAATCGGTTTATCGGTAGTGGGTTGTAGCAGATGAATAGTCAGGAGAGAACGATCATAGTCAAAGGGTTGACTGATACCTTCAATGAACACAGAATTAATATTTAGATCCACCGCATCCAGAGTTAAACTGCTAATTCCCTGACGAATGGGGGTGAGGGTAATCTGACAGCTGCCCTGAAAACTTTGTCGGGGAATATCAATAATTAAATCGAGAAAAATATGATTAACTTGTCCGGGTCGATCGGGGTTATAATGGGGTTTAGCCCCCGGTAATTCAAAGGGTTGACGCTGATTATTTTCCGTGTCGATGGTGAGATGAGACATATTAGCCCTAACTTGCTGATTTTTGTCCAGTAAACTTAAATTAACACGATCGGTCGTCCCTTTCCTTGCTAATAATAATCCCACCCCTATGAATCTCCCTTCCTTTCTCTGGTTATGGAAAATTGCCGCTTGGTCGATGGGATTTACCCTCTTTGCCTATTTTTTACTAGCGGTTTCGGGGGTAAACATGGGTTATCGACGACTTGCGGGCCAATCTCGACCGAAATGGTTAAGACCCTTTCATCTCCTCAGCGGCCTGATCATGGTTGCTTTGGTCTTAATTCTGCTGGGAATCGGATTAGTGGGAACAATCGGTCATTATGGCAGTTTAGGCCACTCTTCCCACCTGATAGCGGGTTTATCGGTGGTTTTTCTGGTTTTTGTTTCGGCAATTAGCGGCCTGAACATTACAACTCGTCCACCTCTAGCGCGGTCTCTCCACATCGGCACTAATCTTTTATTGTTTCTGGGTTTTCTTTTTGTTACCCTAACAGGATGGGATGTGGTCCAAAAATATCTACAATAAAAATAGTCGGCGATCGAGTGGAGACTGTTTGATCGAGAAAAACTAGCTATCTCATCCCGAAAAATCGCTTTTTAGTGACAGAATACTCACCCCCAAATCATTATGCAAACCGTCGAATCACAAACTATTAACACCATGTCAGTGCCAAAAAAAGGGCTACCAGTAACAATTATTACTGGTTTTCTTGGTAGTGGTAAGACTACTCTCCTCAATCATATTCTCAGCAATCAACAGGGATTAAAAACTGCTGTTCTTGTCAATGAATTCGGTGAAATCGGTATCGATAATGAACTGATCATCAGCAGTGATGACAGCATGGTAGAATTAAATAATGGCTGTATTTGCTGCACGATTAACGAGGATTTAATTCAAGCAGTTTATAAAGTTCTCGAACGTCCCGAAAAAATCGATTATTTAGTCGTAGAAACCACAGGATTAGCCGATCCTTTACCAGTAGCTTTAACCTTTTTAGGAACGGAATTACGGGAAATGACTCGTTTAGATTCCATTGTCACTATGGTGGATTGTGCCAATTTTAGTCTCGATTTATTCAACTCGCAAGCGGCCTTAAGTCAAATCACCTACGGTGATATTATTGTTCTCAATAAAACCGATCTAGTGGATGAAGGGGATGTGGATTCTTTAGAAATAAGAATCCGGGACATGAAGCAAGGAGCGAGAATTCTTCGTACTAGCAAAAGTCAGGTTCCTTTACCCTTAATTCTCAGCGTCGGACTATTTGAATCGGATAAATATTTCGACACAGAAGAAGAACACCACGACCATCATCACCACGACCACGATCACGACCATTGCGATCATGATCACGATCATCATCACCATGATCATGATCATGATCATCACGACCATTCCAATCATTTAGAGGTGGATGGATTTACTTCTATTTCCTTTGCTAGTGACCGACCTTTTTCGATTCGGAAGTTCCAATATTTCCTCGATAATCAGTTACCGGAAAGCGTTTTCCGCGCTAAGGGTATTCTCTGGTTTGATGAGAGTCCTAAACGTCATATTTTTCACCTCAGTGGTAAACGTTTTACTCTCGAAGATGACGAATGGAAAGGTACTCCAAAAAATCAGCTAGTTCTTATCGGTCAAAATCTCGATCATGAAACCCTAAAAGAACAGATTAACAATTGTCTCATTTTACCTGCTGTCAATCGCGGTAAAGGATTTGGGAAATAGATAACCATCTCTTGCGGGGGTGTTAGCCTAGGGTAACACACCCCCATCACCTAAATTCCCCACTTCCCCACTTCCCCCAATTATTTATTTTTATTCGGGTACTTTTCCTCCTAAAGATTCCACGATCGATCGAGTATTTTCTTTCAGCATTTTTACATAACTATCCGCTCCAGTACCCACCGCGCCGATCGAATCAGAATATAATTGTTGTGGTGCTAATTTTACCCCCGCTTCTTCGGCTACAGTGGTAATTAAAGTGGGGTTAATAGTGGTCTCGGCAAAGATAGCAGCAACCTTGAGATTTTTAATAGCATCGGCTAAATTTTTCACCGTTTGGGCGCTAGGTTGTTCTTCGGTACTAATGCCAATTAAAGTTCCTGCAACTTTTAAACCATAGGCATGAGCATAATACTGAAAAGCGTCATGAGTGGTGACTAATTGCCTTTGGGAAGGGGGGATAGTTTCAATAGCAGCAGTAATCCAGCGATCAAGATTTTCTAATTCCCTGATTAATTGGGCGGCATTTTCAGTAAAAATCTCTTTATCTTCGGGACTTAATTCAATCAATTGATCTCGGATTTTTTCCACCATGATTATGCCATTTTTCGCCGAACCCCAAACGTGGGGATCGGGGACTTTCTGCCCCTCTTTTTCCAATTGTAAAGGCTTGATTGCTTCTCCCACAGCCACTTTTTTAGCTTTAATTCCCGTAGAATTGATCATTTTAATTAACCCCGGTTCGAGATTATAACCGTTATAGAGAATTAAATCGGCTTTTTCTAAAGCCACACTATCGGCGGGAACTGGTTCATAAACGTGGGGATCATCCCCCGGTTTTAAAATATCTTGATGGTCAATTTCTTCACCGCCCACTCGTGCAGTTAAATCGGCGATAATTGTGCTAGTGGATATTACCTTCGGTTTTTGGTTATCCGTCGTATTAACCGAAGAATTACAAGCAACCAATCCCAAAAATAAACAGGATAAAATTAGTTTTTTCATCGAGAAATAGAGATGAGGGGTTAGAGGTTAGAGATGAGGGGAAATGGCATTGATATCTATCCTGATTTTTTTCCTGACTAAAGACTCCTTTTACTATTAAAATAGAGAATAGAGAAGGTGTAAATTGAAGAGATATGGATAACCAAGCCCCGATTAAACTACCGAAAACCAGCGAATCCGACCACCTCAAGCGCATTCGTCACACCACCTCCCATGTTATGGCCATGGCGGTGCAGAAATTATTCCCGAAAGCCCAAGTTACTATCGGGCCTTGGACTGAAACCGGATTTTACTACGATTTTGATGTGCCGGAACCTTTTACCGATAAGGATCTCAAGGACATCAAAAAAGAGATGGTCAAAATTATCAATAAAAAACTGCCGGTGATTTGCGAGCAAGTTTCTCGGGAAGAGGCGGAAAAGCGCATTAAAGCGATTAATGAACCCTATAAGCTGGAAATTCTGGCGGGAATTCAAGAACCCATCACCCTCTATCATCTTGGGGACGCTTGGTGGGATTTGTGCGCTGGTCCGCACCTAGATAATACAAGTGAACTAGACGTTAAGGCGATCGAATTAGAGACGGTAGCGGGTGCTTATTGGCGCGGGGATGAGAATAAAGCCCAATTACAGCGCATTTACGGCACAGCCTGGGAAAATCCCCAACAATTAGCCGAATACAAGCGCCGTAAGGAAGAGGCACTGAAACGAGACCATCGCAAATTAGGCAAAGAATTAGGTTTATTTATTTTCTCTGATTCTGTCGGGCCGGGGTTGCCTTTATGGACACCGAAAGGAACTTTAATTCGTTCTTTGTTAGAAGATTTTCTGAAAAAAGAACAGTTAAAACGCGGTTATTTGCCTGTAGTTACTCCCCATATTGCTCGCGTCGATTTGTTTAAAATTTCCGGTCACTGGCAAAAGTACAAAGAAGATATGTTTCCCATGATGGCAGACGATGAGGAATCTGCTAGTAAGGAAATAGGATTTGTCCTCAAACCGATGAACTGTCCTTTTCATATTCAAATCTATAAAAGTGATTTGAGATCTTATCGGGAATTGCCGATGCGTTTGGCAGAATTCGGGACAGTTTATCGTTACGAACAATCGGGAGAATTGGGAGGATTAACTAGAGTTCGCGGTTTTACCGTCGATGATTCCCATTTGTTTGTCACTCCCGAACAATTGGACAAGGAATTTTTAAGCGTTGTTGATTTAATTTTGACGGTGTTTAAGAGTTTACAATTAAAGAATTTTAAGGCGCGATTGAGTTTTCGTGACCCCGAATCGGATAAGTATATCGGTTCCGATGAAGCTTGGGAAAAGGCACAATCAGCGATTAGAAAAGCGGTGCAAACTTTGGGGATGGATTATTTTGAAGCCCCCGGAGAAGCGGCTTTTTATGGTCCAAAATTAGACTTTATTTTCCAAGATGCCCTCGAAAGAGAATGGCAGTTAGGAACGGTACAGGTAGATTATAATTTACCCGAACGTTTTGAACTAGAATACGTTGCTGAAGATGGTAATCGTAAACGTCCGGTGATGATTCATCGCGCACCCTTTGGTTCTTTGGAACGTTTAATCGGTATTTTAATCGAAGAATATGCGGGCGATTTTCCTCTTTGGTTAGCCCCTGTCCAGATACGATTATTACCGGTTAGTGATACTCAATTGGATTACGCTAAAGAGGTGACAGCGAAAATGCAGTTGTTAGGAATTCGTGCCGAAACCGATACCAGTGGCGAACGTTTGGGTAAAATGATTCGCAATGCTGAAACGGAAAAAATTCCCGTGATGGCAGTGGTGGGGGCAAAAGAAATGGAAAGTAATAGTTTAAGTATTCGCACCCGTGCCACGGGCGATTTAGGAGTAATTAGCGTTGAGGAAGTGGTGGCAAAATTAGAAACTGCCATCCAAAATCACGGTAATTTTTAAGCGTTTGCTCATCTAATTCTATGGGGCAGAAAATATTTCTGCCCCAGCATTTTTTTCCTTTAGATGTCATCATCTTTTTTAAAGGGATTTTCCCCAATGCCTAGGCCTTTTTTGCTCTGTTTTAAGTCTTTCCAGAGGGCTTTAATTTTTTGGTAGGCTTCTAGAGAACTGATTTTGCCCCCCGTTTCCAGATTACAAATAAAACTGACCTTTTGGGCAAATTCCTGTAAATTGGCGTTAAATAGCAAGTTTTCTGGCTTAAATTCCCCATAGTAGGGGGCGCGAGGATAGAGAAAATTCTCCTTGCGGCGATCGGGGAGATTCGGGTTATCATCGTTAGGAGGATTCTGGTTCATAGGGCGACGGCGGGTAATTGTGCGGAATTTCTTTAGATTTTTCGGTAATGATAATGGGAGATAATATCAATTGTTGGCTATGATTGAGGATTCAAGTAAAAACTCGGCTGATTCGCCAAAAGTTGACCCCTGGTATCGTGACACTTTTTGGTTATAGGTTAAGGCTCGGTCGCCAAATGTTGGCATTTATCTTTAAGCAGCAATTATACATTATTTTTTCTCAACAATCATCTCCCTGATGATCTAAAATTTTTATCTAGGTTGATCGCCAAAATTTACTGCTGCCACTATCTGATTAACCATCGATTTTATTCTATCAATTGCCGAGGATGATAACTATGGAAAAACTCTATGAAGGTAAGGCCAAAATTCTCTATCAAACCGATGATCCCGATATTCTCCTCACTTATTACAAAGACGATGCCACTGCTTTTAATGCCCAAAAACGCGGGCAAATTGTCGGTAAAGGAGAAATTAACTGTACTGTCTCCACTGCTCTATTTCAATGGTTAGAATCCCTAGGAATACCTACCCATTATATCGATCGCCCTAGTTCCAGGGAAATGCGCGTCAAGGCGATTAAAATTATTCCTTTGGAGGTAGTAGTCAGAAATATCGCCGCCGGGAGTTTGTGCAAGCAAACGGGATTAGAGGAGGGGAAAGTATTACCTTTTCCTCTTGTAGAATTTTACCTCAAGGATGATGCTTTGGGCGATCCTTTGTTAACAACCGATCGCATAAAAGTAATTGATATTGCCAGCGAGGAGCAAGTCAATCAGTTACGAGATTTAGCCCTGCAAATCAATCAATATCTACAGGAATTTTTTGATAAGTGCCAGATTATCCTCGTCGATTTCAAGTTAGAGTTTGGAGTTGATAAAACCGGCAAAATTTATCTAGGTGATGAAATTAGTCCCGATACCTGTCGTCTCTGGGATAAAACCCAAGAGGATGCCCAAGCGCGCATTCTCGATAAGGATCGTTTTCGTCGCGATTTAGGAGATGTGGAAACTGCCTATCAACAAGTACAAGCAAGAGTTTTACAACAGATAGAGAGTTTATAAATTTAGGGTGTGTTAGCGAGCGCGTAACGCACCTTAATTGAGATTAGCAATTTAATAGTTAGCGAGCGCGTAACGCACCTTAGATAGAGAGTTTATAACTGTGGGGTGTGTTAGCGAGCGCGTAACGCACCTTAATTGAGATTAGCAATTTAATAATTTATGTCGAGAAGAATTATCGGGTTAACAGGGGGAATAGCTTGTGGTAAATCCACGGTTTCTCATTATTTGGAAAATATCTACAAAATTCCCGTCCTTGATGCGGATATTTATGCCCGGGAAGCAGTGGAAAAAGGTTCGGAAATTTTAGAGAGAATTTTGGCGCGTTATGGCAGAAAAGTTAAAACTGAGGATAATTCCCTTAATCGCCAACAGTTAGGAGAGATTATTTTTAATAATCCCGAGGAAAAAATCTGGTTAGAAAGTCAGATTCATCCCTACGTTAGAGAATGTTTTAATCGGCATTTAGAGCAGTTAGAAGCCCCGATAGTTGTTTTTTCTATCCCTTTATTGTTTGAAGCCAAATTAACCCATTTAGTCACAGAGATTTGGGTGATTTATTGCAGTTTCGAGCAACAAATTCAACGCTTAATGACTAGAAATAACTTAACTAGGGAACAAGCGATCGCTCGGATTAATAATCAAATGCCTTTAGCCGAAAAAATTGCCTTAGCTGATATTGTTTTAGACAATTCCAGGGATTTAGAAGCTTTATATACCCAGATCGATCGAGCTATCCTGTAAACATTTAAATTGCTTGTGGAGATCAGGCAAGAGGCAACACCCCCCCAACCCCCCCGACGTCGGGGGGGTTGGGGGGGCGGAGATATAGCTAATCTAAGGAGAGGCGGTTAAAATATATCCTAGCTTATACAATAGGGATTAATCTTAAAACAACCAGGCAAATTTTCCCACCCCGAATTTTACATAGAGAATAATTGCCAAAACCAATAAAAATAGAAAGCCAATAATTAATAAATAGTCTTTATTGGTTAAGATTGATTCCTGTAAAAATGTGCGATTAGGATCACCAGAGAAAGCTTTAGCTTGTAGAACTACCTCTAATTTTTGCGATTTAGCCATAGCGTTTAAAATTAAAGGTACAGCGATAGAAGCGTAAATTTTTCCTTTTTGTAACCAACCCATTTTTTCTATTGCTAATCCTCGTAATCTTTGAGCAGAAATAATCGATCGAGATTCTTCTACTAGGAGAGGAAATAAGCGCAGGGTAGAGGAAAAAATAAAGACTATTTTGTAAGGAATTCTGGCTTTAGTTAAACTCACCATCATCTGATTTATATCAGTGGTAAAAATAGCGAGGGGAATAATTAAAACCATGGTGAGAGTTTTAAAGATCACATTTAAACCGTAGAGGGTTCCCTCGACAGTCATTTGAGCAGAACCGACGGTTAATAAGGGAGTTAATTCAGTTTTTCCCGTTAAAGCTTTTACCTGTTCCACATTAAAAAATCCCATGGTAATTAATAAGAATAGATAAAAGGGAGCCATGAATTTTAAAATAGTGAGGAGATAAGACCATTTTACCCCAGCCCAGAGACAAGCTAAAGCGACAATAAGAGTTAGCAAACCGCCAGCGAGGGGACTTTCCCAAGTAAAAGCGATGAGAGTAACCACGATCATCATGGTTAATTTTGTCCGAAAATCTAGGCGAGTAAAAGGAGAATCTCGATCGACGGTTTGCCAGTTAAATGATTGCATAATTAGGAAAAAAGTTAGTAAGTAGCTAGGTGTTAAAAACTGCCAGATGCCCCCCTTATTAAGGAGGGATTAAGGGGGGATTAAGGGGGGATTAAGAACGTAGGTTGGGTTGAAGCATGAAACCCAACGCCCGATTATGTTACGCTACCGCTAACCCATCCTACAAATAATTGTGCCTCCCTACTTACTTAAGGGAATGAGTTAATTACCCATCCCCATTAATCAACTAGGAAGGGTTAGCAACTCTCTTCATTTGCTCTTGAATTTCGGGGTTATAAATCTGGAGATAATTCCAATAATTACCAAACACCGATTCTATATAACCCTTAGTTTCTCTGAAGGGAATATTCTCGACAAATTCATCGGGATCGCTAAAATCGAAACGCTGTCTCCATTTGGAAACTGCCCCAGGTCCAGCGTTATAACTAGCCACAGCAAAAAGTGAATTTCCGGCGAATTTACCGTGGGTATAATCGAGATACCATGTCCCCATCATAATGTTATCTTCGGGATTAGTTAAAGAATAACTTTTATTGCCAGTATTACCCGCGATATATTTACCCGTATCGGGCATAATTTGCATTAATCCCACTGCCCCCACAGGAGAACGAATTTCTTTTTCAAAGCGGGATTCTTGCCGGATTAAAGCCGTCACTAGCAGGGGATTTAATTGTCTATCTTTTGACCATTCCAGGATGCTATCGTAGTAGGGGAAAGGGAATAAAGCGTGCCAGTATTTATCATTTTGTCGCAGGACTTTCCATGCTTCCCTTTCCTCCGGGGTATCTCTTTCTCGCAAGCGCCAAATCAGGTTAATTCCTTCTAAATTTTGATTGCGAGAGAGTTTATAGACACCGAGGTTAAATTGTTCGTCAACGGTTAAATGCCAAGGATCGACAATTTCTGCTTGGAAGAGATTCCAAGCGTCCGTATCTTCACCAATTCGATATAATTCCTTGAAAGCTTCCGAACCGGCGGGGGGATCGTTACGGGTGGCGGGTTTGACGGTGGTAGGATTATAGGAGCGGACAGTGGTAAAATCCCCCACGTCCCAACCTAATAAAACCGCCGAGCGCCAAGCATAATAGGAATGGGGATGACGAGAAATAGTGTAGGCAAAAGCTTGTTTTGCTTCTTGGTTTTTGCCCAGTTTTTGCGCCCATTTTCCCACCCAAAAGGCCGCTTTCGGGGCAATTTGACTATCGGGATTATTAACCGCAATTGGCTGCGCCCACTGCCACGCCTTGGCGTAATCACCGGATTTAGCGGCTCTTTGGGCCATTAACCAGCGATAATCGGCGGCTTCGTCGGATTTTGGGTATTTATTTAATAGAGTCTGCCATGTTTGACTAGCGGCCTGGGCATTAGTTGATTCCAGTAATTTGGCTTTCGCTTCTAAAGCTTCCGGAGCGCGATCGGGAAATTGCTTGACAATGCGATCGAGATATGCTAGGGCATCGCGGTTAGGGGAAATCTGGGCGAGTCGCAGTAATCCTAAACCGGTTTCTGGGGCTTGGGGATAGGTTTTAATTAATTTTTGGTAAGCGCTGCGAGCTTCTGGCAGTTTTTTGGCAATTTGTAGCCCGCGAGCGTAACGATAGGCTTGTTCGGGGCTAGGAGTGGCTTTAGCATAGGCTTTATATGCTTTTTCGTACAATCCCGACTGCCAATAACCCGCCCCAATCATTGCCCAATCCGCCGGAGTTAACTGCTCGGCGTAGTCTTTCACCAAACGATCGCGGGCCTGATTGAGGGTAGGATCAAAAGGATTAGCCTTGGCTAACTGTAACCATAAGGGAAATTGATCGGGATTTTCTTGAAGACGTTGGCGAATTAAAGCCAAAGTACGCGGGTGTCGGGGGTATTCCTTGAGCAATTTTTCATGATAACTGGGGTCGTATTTGCCCAAAGAGTAGTAAGCTTCGGCCACTACGGGCGATTGGGGATAGGTTTCCAGTAATTTTTGCCAAATTTCTTGCGCTTTTTCCCTATCATTGGTTAATTCGTGGGCGCGTCCCTGTTTGAGGAGAATCTGGGGAGCGAGGACAGGATATTGTTTTTCTAAGCCTTCTAATTGTTTTAAAGCCGGACCGCCTTCATATTTTCTCAATAAATCCATAGCCAAGAGATAGCGGGCGCGACTACGCTCTAAAGAGGGCGCATTGGCATCAGCAACATCTTTTAACTTGACATCTCGCTCGGTTTGTGGTAAGGAAGCGCTATCAACTACGGCAGAGGGTTGGTTAGGATCTTGGCTAGGAAGGGAAGCACTATTGCGATCGAGCCAAGCGAGAATTTTCGGGTGAAAGAGAAAGAGACTGGTGAGAGTAAAAAGGGCAACCCCAGAACCTAGTCCAAGAATGAGCGGGGTGTGAGGGGGGAATTTCTTAAACATTACCTTATTAAAGACAGTAACTCAACATACATTATCAATGATCGTGGTGACAGGTTGTTTGTTTCAATCAGGTTGGGGGTTGTTCAGTTATCAGTAAGCAGTAATCAGTAATCAGTGAACTGAAAACTCCCATCTGATAACTGGTAACTGATCACTGATCACTGAGATATGGTACGCTAAACAGGATTTAAGTATTATTAATGGTTGCTATGAAACAGCGCGGCGTGACGGTTTGGTTAACAGGATTGAGCGGTGCGGGGAAAAGCACGATTACCGAGGCATTACAGGCAAAATTAATCGCTGAAGGTTATTCCATTGAAGTTCTCGATGGCGATATAGTGCGGACGAACCTCACCAAAGGTTTAGGATTTAGTAAAGAGGATCGCGATGAAAATATCCGTCGCATTGGTTTTGTGTCTAATTTGCTCACCCGTCACGGTGTGATTGTCCTAGTTTCAGCTATTTCTCCCTATCGTGAGATTCGTGAGGAAGTACGGGGAAAAATTGGCAATTTTGTCGAAGTTTTCGTGAATGCTCCCTTAAGCGTCTGTGAGGAGCGCGATGTGAAAGGATTATATAAAAGAGCGCGTGCTGGCGAAATCAAGTCTTTTACGGGAATTGATGATCCCTATGAACCACCTTTTAACCCAGAAGTGGAATGTCGCACTGATTTAGAGACTTTAGAGGAAAGTGTCGCCAAAGTCTGGAACAAATTGAGGGAATTAGGCTACATTCATCAAGCTGTGGCGGTTTAATCACAAAATAACTTTGTATTATTGGAAAATATCGTAGGGACGTGGACTAAAAACGTCTCTACCTCCCGATTAACCCCTTAGGCAAATTTGTTAGTTAATCTCCTTTTCTTCAGTACCTAAGCAAGGTTAATTATACCTCTCAGTTAACCTCTGGCCAAAGTGCAAGAGTGCCTAAACAGTAATCAGTGATCAGTAAACAGTAAGTAGGGAGGCACAATTATTTGTAGGATGGGTTAGCGGTAGCGTAATCCATGGGTGTGTTGGGTTTCATGCTTCAACCCAACCTACGTTCTGATAACTGATAACTGATAACTCTCTCAACTAGCAAATTAATTTTGCAGGAATACTTATATTTAAAGGCGCTAAATTATTTTGAAATCTCGCTCTAGTTATTGGAACCTCATTCCCTATCTCCGTCCCCAAACCCAAACAATTATTTTGGCGTTCATCTGTACGATCGGATTTACGGTATTTTGGCCGATTTTAGCCTGGTTAGCTGGACAAATGGCCAGATATATCGGTGAGGGAAATGTGCAAGCATTGGCGACACTTTCGGGGGTGGGAGCAGTGGTTTTTTTACTGCGGGGAATGTCTCAGTATGGGCAAGATTCCCTGATGGCAAAAGCTTCTTTAAAAATTGCCCTGGAATTAAGAAAAAAAGTTTATGCACACCTGCAAACCCTCGGTTTAAATTACTTTGAAACGGCGAAAACTGGTGATTTATCCTATCGTTTAACGGAAGATATCGATCGCATTGGGGAAGTAATTAATAAATTTTTCCATGATTTTATTCCCTCAGCCTTACAGTTAATTGTCGTTTTTGCCTATATGTTTATTGTTAACTGGCAATTGACGATCGCTGTCATTATTATCGCTCCTTTGTTAGGAGTTTTGGTGGGATTTTTTGGTGAAAAATTATTACAATATGCTCGTCGCGCCCAGGCGAAAATATCCAACCTTTCTTCGTTATTAACCGAAGTTTTTGGCGGTATTCGTGTAGTGCAAGCTTTCGCCGCTGAAGATTATCAAACCGAGCTTTTTGCCCAAGAAGCGGAGGAAAATCGCCGCGCTCAATACCTATCAGAATCCACCAAAGCTTTACAATACGTCGTGGTGGGATTTTTGCAAGCGATGGGAGTTATCTTTTTATTCTTCCTTGCGGGTTGGCAAATTTCCCAAAAGAATTTAACTGGTGTTGAGTTTGTTAGTTATGTGGCGGCGGTGGCAATGTTAATCGATCCTATCGCCCATATTACCAGTAATTATAATCAATTTAAACAGGGTCAAGCCTCCATGGATCGGATTTTTGAATTGTTAGCTATTTTGCCAACAATTACCGAAAAACCGAAGGCGATCGAGTTGCCCCCCCATAGCAAAGAAGTTGAATATTGTCAAGTAAATTTTTATTACAATGAGGACAGACAGGTTTTAAAAAATATTAATTTTACTGCACACGCTGGGGAAATGATTGCTTTAGTGGGAGCATCGGGAGCGGGAAAAACCACTTTAGTTAATCTTTTATTGCGTTTTTATGACCCCACTTCCGGCAAGATTTTAATCGATGGGGTGGATATTCGTGATGTGACTTTAAAAAGTCTCCGGCGACAAATTGGCGTAGTTTTACAGGAAAATATTCTCTTTTCTGGTACTATAGCCCAAAATATCGCTTTTGGTCAGGGAGATTTTCATCTGCAAGAGGTGGAAAAAGCGGCAAAAATTGCCAACGCTCATCAATTTATCAGTGAACTTTCCCAGGGTTACTATACCTATGTGGGAGAAAGGGGTGTTAATTTATCGGGTGGACAAAGACAAAGAATCGCCATCGCGCGAGCGGTTTTATCTAATCCGAGGATTTTAATCTTAGATGAAGCGACTTCGGCGCTCGATTCGGAATCGGAAGCTTTAGTGCAGGAAGCTTTAGAAAGAATTATGACGGAGCGCACGGTATTTGTTATTGCTCACCGATTAGCAACTGTCAGAAAAGCTAACCGTATTTTAGTCTTAGAAAAGGGTGAAATTATCGAGGTGGGTAATCACGAGGAGTTATTAAATCTTAATGGTCGTTACGCTCAATTTCATGCTAGACAATTTCAAGATTAGTCTATTTGGCGTTAAGAGTTGGGCATTATTTCTGATTTTATCATTCAAGTCAAGTTTTTGGGGGGTAGAATCCCCCAAACCCCGGAGCGCATTAGTTTTTCGGTGGGATGCTTACACGCGGTTGTTCATACACTTGTACTAATTTAAGAATCACCGATATAGCATTTATCTTAATGGTGAGGTAGGAAGTTTTCGTTTTGGGGAGTCATACTAAATCCGTTGAGTAACGCACAGAAAACGGGTTTCTCGGAGAAACCCGTTTTCTACTCATGCACTCATGCAAAACGGAGAATAAATAATCAGTTTTTAATAACTGGATTTAGTATCAGTTGCGGAATTAGGTTAGACTTCATCTTTAGGGAGAATGCTGTAAGTATCCAGACAGAATTAATTATAGATATTTTTCCGTTCCCTCTACTTAGGGTTTTTTTCGGGGAATTCCTCGCAAGGTTAAAACATCATCGAGGGTGGAACAATAGTTTTTTAAACCAAAATCAGCAGGAGTATAGGTTTTAATGTGGGTGAAGTGCCGATAATTCATCGCAAAACGGTCCCATGCTTCCATCTGCAAGTTAAAAACTTTGATAAAAAAGTCAGCAATGGTTAAAGATAAAGGAATACGAAAGTAGATTTTTTTGTTTAAATAACCACAGATTTCCTCCACTGCTTGGTTAGCTGTTGTGCGTTGATTGCCTAGAACAATTTTGCTTTCTGGTGCGGGATTTTCGATTAAATAATTCACCACTTGAGCTATATCTTTAGCATGGATAAAATGAAAACTGCCATCAGCTTGAAACCAACGCACTAAACCGATATATTTCAAGACATCCGGTAAACCACCATAGATATGAGAATAGGGTTTATTTTCATCACCACCTAAGACAAAAGTGGGGTATAAAGTGATAATTTTATCGGCAATTTTTAGATCATTAAATTTACTATAACAAATATATTTCGTACGGATATAATTAGTTCCTATCTCCCCAGCTTCGGGTAAAGGTTGATTATTTTGATTGAGAATACTGGCAGTGGAAAAGTAGAGGACTTTCTCGCAGATTTGAGCATCTAAATAACTAATTAACTCTAGGGTTTTTACCACATTAATCTGATAACTTTCCTCCTCTCCTCCCCAACTGGTAGCGATTAAAACCGCTATATTCATTGTTTTTAAAAGCTCCGCATATACCCCAATATTTTCCATATCGCCTAAAAGTATATGAACATTTGATCGCCCTTGGTAAGCAAATTTTAACTTCTCTGGATTACGCACTAAAAAATATAATTCATAGTCGGGATTTTCCAGTAAAATCTCGGCGATATAATGCCCAATACAGCCACTCACACCCGTTAGAAATATTTTTTTCATTATTTTAATTGATACGGCAGAATTTAGGGGACAGTTTGAAAGTCAAAAGTAAAAAGTAAAAACCGGTGTTGGGGTTTTAGGGTTTTGGGGTATTAGTTGAATCCCCCCATTTCCCCATTTCCCCATCCCCTGTTCCCTGAGTAACTTTATTGATAACTAAATCCTTTAGCAGTTTCAAAGAAGAAACGCACGTTATCTTCAGGAGTTCCCACCAAAACACCATGACCTAAATTAAGAATATGACCTTGATTACCTGCTTTACGAATAGTATCAATAATCCGCTCGCGAATAAAAGACTGGGAACCGAATAAAACCCCCGGATCGATATTACCTTGAACCATCATCGCTTTACCTAAACGCTGTCTCGCTTCCGCCATATCGACAGTCCAATCGACGCTAATAATATCAACCCCCGATTTACCCATTCTTTCCAAAACGCCGGCGCTGCCACTAATGTAGAGAATTAACGGTGTATCGGGATGGGTTTCTTTCACCAAACGAACTACTTTTTGTTGATAGGGTAAGGCAAAAACATCGTAATCTTGGGGAGTTAATTGACCCGCCCAAGAATCGAACATTTGTACTACTTGCGCCCCACAATCAATTTGATAGCGGACATAGGTGGCAATCATATCCGCTAATTTATCTAAAAATTGGTGCAGTACCGAAGGTTCCGAAAAAGCCATCCCTTTAATCACAGAATAACTTTTAGAACCTTTCCCTTCCACTGCATAGGCTGCTAAAGTCCAAGGCGCGCCGACAAAACCGAGGACAGTGGATTTATTTCCCACCTCTTGACGCAGGGTTTTTAAAATCGTTTTGATAAAAGGTAAAGACTGATCGGGATCGAGGGGATTAAGTTGGTCCACCTGCGCTTGAGTACGAATGGGAGAATCGATAATCGGTCCCTTACTTTCGATAATATCAAAGGGAATACCGATTCCTGCCAGGGGAGTGAGGATATCGGAGAACATGATCACCCCATCCGGTTGAAAAGCGCGCCAGGGTTGCAGGGAGATTTCGATCGCTAAATCGGCATTTTCCGATCTTTCCCGAAAACTGGGGTATTTATCCCGCAATTCTCGATAAATCTGCATATAACGTCCTGCTTGTCTCATCATCCACACGGGAGGACGGGGTAAGATTTCTCCTTTGGCAGCGCGTAATAAATAAGGTATTTCAGGGGAGTCAGTCATATCAGGATGATTATTCTATTGCCTTTTCTACGGTATCATCCCCCGTACAGCTAATTTTTCTGGTTTTTCCTTAAGAATTGTTAACGAAAATTATCCCCCTTTGCATTGAAACTGGGTACTGGAAATTGTAGTACAATCTTTTGGGTTGAGACAGGGTGTAGAGTGTAGGCTATAGGGATAAGTTGATAAAATCTATGGCGGATTCAAAAATTCAATCTTACCGAGATTTAAGAGTTTGGCAGGAGTCCGTAAATTTAGCTGAAAGTTGCTATCGTCTCACTAAAACTTTTCCCAAAGAAGAGCTTTATGGGATGACAACACAGATTCGCCGAGCTTCGGTGTCAATAGCAGCGAATATTGCCGAGGGGTATGGACGCAAAACCAGGGGAGAATATCTGAACTTACCCCATACATATATACTATAATAGCCGAAAACCCTTATCCATCAATGGATACGCCCCTTAACTTTTCTTAATGTACCCATGTAATTTGCAACATTTCTTAATGGACAAGAATTCTCTCCATTTGCTAGAATGATAGCCATGTATATAGGAAAAGTTCCTAACCGTAATTCCCCCCCCCCGCCGTTCTTCTTCGGGAGTCCTACCGAGAAGGAGATCAAGTCAAAAAAAGAACCCTGGCCAATCTCTCAAAATTACCCGATGATATTATCGACAATTTGAAACTGGCTCTCAAAGGGGCAAAACTGTCAATGACTGAAGGCATTCCCGCTCATTTTGAAGTGATTAGAAGTCTTCCTCATGGTCATGTGATGGCTATTTTAGAGACGATTAAAAAATTAGGTTTAGATAAAATAATCAGTGAAAAATCCTCTCGAATCAGAAACTTAGTGGTGGCGATGATTGTGGCAAGAATCATCAATCCTAAATCAAAACTAGCCACAGCGAGAGGGTTTAATAGTGAGACTTGCAGCCAGAGTTTAGGACAATTGTTAGACTTAGAGAAAGCCGATGAAGACGAATTATATAACGCCTTAGATTGGTTATTAGAAAAACAAGAGAAAATTGAGAAGCACCTAGCAATTAAACACTTAGAATCAGGAACATTAGTCTTGTATGATGTCACTTCTACCTACCTAGAAGGAAATGGTTGTGAACTGGGAAAATATGGTTATAATCGAGATAAAAAGAAAGGGAAAACTCAGATAGTTTTTGGTTTGCTCTGTTCAGCCAAGGGTTGTCCGATAGCGGTAGAAGTATTTGAAGGAAATACCTCAGACAGTGCTACTTTAGGCGGACAAATTGAGAAAGTCAGAAAGGTTTGGGGGATTGAGAATGTGGTCTGGGTAAGTGATAGAGGAATTTTAACTAACTCGAAAATCAAGGAATTAGTAAAACCGCTAGAAGGATTAGACTATATTACTGGTTTAACTAGGGTCGGCTGAAAAAGTAGGGGCGAAGCATTCGGGCAATAACCTATCGGTGAAACCGTAGATTTTCTATCCGAATGCTTCGCCCCTACAGGACGCGGGCCGATGAAGACGCAAGGTTTTGAAGCACGATTCTCTCAAAATCTTGCACCTGTGGGAGCAAGAAAAGCCACAAAACCCTTACCATGCCTACATTTCACATTTATTCAGCCAACCCTATGTATGTTGGCTTATTATGTGGAATGGCATTTAAAACAGTCTTTGGCTCCTTTGTTATTTGAGGATGAAGAAATTGATGATAGTTCTCTGAATGTGATTAAGGCAAGTCGCAGTGAATCGGTGCAATCTAAGGAGAGAAAAAAACGGAATCAAGAGAACTTTCCTGTGCATAGTTTTCGGACTTTGTTGGAAGACCTGGGGACGATTTGCTTGAATACAGTGGAATGTACGATTAGAGAGGGAAGTTATCGTTTTTCTAAGATAACTCGACCGACCCAACTGCAACAAAAAGCGTTAGATTTATTGGGAGTTTCCCTGATTTGTACCCAGTAAAGGGGCGATGGAAATTCTCTTAATCCCTTCTACAGCACAGGTTATGGCTTTTTGTCAACGGGGAAGTGCAGGTATTACTCTCATTACAACCGAAGAACTCAGTTAAATTCGCTGTATCTGGTGAGAAAAAAGACAAGAATTTGATGACAGCTTACCCAAAATTGATCAGGAAATTATGGACGAACCGTCGGTTCTATAATCTCAATTTTTTCGATGATACCGAATTCTTCACTAATTGCTCGTGTTGCTTTCAGTTGACCGGTTACTAAAAACTTCAGCTTCATTTTAATTGAGGATGTATCGGCTGGATTTCCTGCTAAAAACTGAATTTGATGCAGTTGGGCTAAAATTCTCAGGGAAGCTGCATTATATTCTGTTTTATAGGTGGGATCTTGATTATAGGCTTCGATTAATTGGTCGTGGTGGGTTAGGATAGAGCCAGCAATGAGAGCCGTTAATTTTTCCAGTTCATTGGTACTTGCAGATTGTACCTCTATGAAAAGTTCTTGTTCAAAGTTTCTTAGGCTAAAAATCCCGACAAACGAGTAGATAAACAGGATACTTTTTGCTTTTGATATATCATAGGTAAAGTTACACTCTTTCGTTTTATAATTGATGGTAAAGTCTTGTTTTTCCTGAAGCCAAATTTGCTTTTCTGTTAATGTACCTTCAGCAAAGAAAACTTGACACTGAAACGTTCCTTGTAGCGGTGTTTTGGCTAAGATATATGGTCCTAAAGGTTTTTCTTGGCTGACAGCCAGTTTTTCCCGAAACTCTTCTGGACGCGGTTGATTAGAGGTGTTTTCTCCGGGCTGTTGGCTGATGGTAAAGCAACCCGGAGTTATAACAATCATCGGGAGATTACTGCTATCGCTTGAGTCAACCGGTCCAGCCTTAATGTGTTGCTCTGCGGGAGAAAGAACGCTTGCTAAGGTTTCAACTAGCAAGCTGATTATTCTCAAAACTAGATTTTGAATCATGGCAGTTTTGGGGAATATTAACTATTTCATTGGGAGAGAACTTCTACTTTTTTAGCGTTGTCAAGATTTTCTTCTTCCTCAGCTTTAGCAAGCAATTCTTCTAATACTTGAATCGCACCACTGATGCGCAGCATAGTAGTTCTTAGATTAGACTCTTGTGTTTCTAGATCAGCTAACATTTTTTGACCGGACTCATATTCGGCTTTGAGTTGTTCGATGCGTTCTTGGATTTGTTCTTTCATGGGAATAACCCGTGGGAAAGGTTGACTTTTAACCTAGTGTTTCTAGATCATACCACCAAAATTGTAAATTGAGTTTGAAATTGCTATAAGCCATTTACACTCACCGCCTTTTATTTGGGTTAAATAAAATTATAATAAACACCACAGAGACACAGAGGACACGGAGTTTTTTTGTTGCTGATTCAGTGTTCGGTCTGTTGTTTTGCTTCCCTAAGTTCTCGCATTCGCTGTTGATATTTTAAGGCTACTTCTGTTGATATTTCACAAATTTCTCTCGCTTGTTGTTCAGCAATTTTGAACTGTTCTAGCATAGCTAATAAGGTTTTTTCATCGGGCAGTTTTTTCATGGGTTATTTCCTAAAAAATCAATAAGTCTTTGCAAGCGGATTTTTTCTTCTATGATTTTTCCTTGCAACATTCCCAAATCTTCTCCTGCTTCTTGAATTAATTCCCTCGGCACGTCTTCATCAGAAATAGTATCAATAGTGGTTTGGATTTGTCGTCTTGCTGTTTCTAGGAAAAACAGAATCGTGTTAAGATAAGCAAAATACTGCATTAGTATAACATTTTCTGGGAAATAAGACAATAAGCTTCTAAGCAGATTAATTCCTTGTGCTGCTTGTTGTTCAATTTCGTTTAACTGTCGATCAAGTTGATTGATGAGAATTTGGATTTTTGGGGGAATGGAGATAGTTATCGGGACTCTCCCGTATTTGTGATACAAAATCTTATTATTGGTAACAATAAGAAACACCACAGAGACACAGAGGACACGGAGTTTTTTTTGTTGATTCAGTCCACTACTGGACTAGGAAAAGCTAAAATGAAATTAGTTTAGAGATGATTGCCATGTCTTATTTGTCTGAGCAGATTTTACAAACGGTAGAGGCGTTACCAATAGAGGATCAGCAACAGGTTTTGGATTTTGTAGAGTTTATCTGGACAAAACGTCAGAAAGCAAGCACTACGGAACCGGAAACTACTCCTCGCTCATTTTTTCAAGTGGCCCAGGCTTCGATTGGGGTAGGGGAGGGACCAGGAGATCTTTCGACCAATCCAGACTATATGCAGGGTTATGGACAGTAATGTTGCATCAAGTGATTGTTGATACGGGTGTTTTGGTGGCTTTGATTGATCGCCGCGATCGTTATTATACATGGGTAACAGAACAGTTGACTCAGATTGTGCCGCCTTTGCTAACTTGCGAGGCTGTGATTTCGGAAACCTGGTTTCTGTTGCAAAGGGTAAAAAATGGTCGGAAAACGCTACTTCAGCTTTTGAATCATCGGCAAGTTGAGGTTCAATTTGATTTAGATTCAGAGTTGGAAGCGGTGATAGCGCTGCTGACTCGTTACCAATCAGTGCCAGTTTCTTTGGCGGATGCAGAGTTAGTACGGATGGCTGAACTGTATCCCAAAAGTTCTGTTTTCACTCTGGATAGCGATTTTCATATTTATCGCAAGAACCGCGATCAACCGATTACTTTGATTAGTCCTCCATTTTTGTTTTCATAATTTGAGGCGATATAAAGCCTTAATAGCAAATCCGGTTACATAATCGTGATAAACACCACAGAGACACAGAGGACACGGAGTTTTTTTTGTTGCTGTGTTAGTTCACTACTGGACTAGGAAAAGCTAAAATTCAAACTGAAATTGTTCATCAGAGTTTAAGCATTAATTTTTTCGTTGATTTTTCCTTCTAATTTTTTGATAATTTTGTAGAGTTCTTGCGTAGCAGAAATATGAAGCATTGACAAGGCATCATAGTCAACGACATGAAAATCATCTACTTCTCGACCGTACACAAAAATATCACCTGTGTGGTTAAGGGAAATTTTGAATTGATCGGTTTTGATGTCTCCAACGGTAAATAATTGGCTGTCGTTGTTATTCCAGAAAATTTTAACTTTATCCCCAATCTTTAAATTATGATTGTTTAATGTCACCCAGTTTTCTTCAATAATGGCAAATTCCAAAATATCGGGAACGGTATCAACATGGGTTGACACTGCTTGGGGATAAACGGTGGCAATTGCTTGTCCGAAGGTAGGGTTAAACATGGCTTTATCACCAGTGATGAGAATGAATTCAGTCATAGATTAATATCATCCTCCGGCCCTAAAGGTAATCCCATCTAAAGAAACCCACACATTACTTCCTGATACTACTGTAACTTGTCCATCAGCAAGAATATCAACCCGACCAATTATATTAAGATTGGTTTGAACTGCTTGAAGTTCTCGATTGGAAGGTCTATAACCAACAGGAAGCGTAAAAATAGTAGTATTGTTAGTACCATTCTTGACTAACCCTCTGAGGTGAACTATTCCCAAACTATCTTTGAAATATCCAGCAGGATTATAGGTGGTATCATAATTTGTCCAACTATTCATAAATGCTGGGACTATCCAGGCTTCCTCGCTGTTAAAGTTGTTAAAGTTAAATGATAGCTGACTAAAAGCATAGCCCGTTTTTAAATGAGCATTAGGACCTCGATAAGCTTGTAATACTTCTATACATTTTGATTCTCCTTTAATAAAAAACAGTGCATAAGAAACACGATACTCTGCGCTAAAGGCTTGTTTCCCATTAATCGCATCCAACAGAGTAGCTGCTGAACCAGATTTGGGAGCCTCATGTAAAGCATCATAGCTGGCAACAGCTACTAAATCTCCAGCTGCGGCATTAGAGTTAACCCAATCAGCCCAATTATTCCAATTTGTCTTATCTCCATATACATCGTGATTCGCCTTACGTCTATAAGCACCACCTGGGTTGAGAATTATCGTATTCAATCCACGTTGTGTTGTCAGCCCAAAATCAAAGTTGGCAATCTTTAAAAATGTAATATTTCCCTCTGTTGACTCAAAGGCTGATCCTCTTAAATAGATATCATATACATCAATAATTTTATTAGCCGATAAATTAGGAATACGAGCAACATTTAATGTTCCTGTAGCAATATTTGTCGCATCAATTGTCCCCGTAATTGTACCAGTTACTTTTAAATCACCATTGATCTCTAACTTTGTACCTGGGTTTGTTGTTCCGATACCAACATTACCATCTTTGATAACCATTTGTACTGCTCCACCACCAGGATTGAGTTCCTCGTTATTATGGGAACCACCTTTATACCAAGCAAAGTTTCTATCGCTACGAAAATATTGGGTCCCATTTTGTATGCCAATTCCATAGCCAGTTGACCATAAATTAAGCATTTGACGCACTTGTGAACCAAAACTAACCGAACCTGTTACTGATAAATCACCAGAAACTGTTAGGTTGCCCCCTGAAAACTTGAAATTAGCTCCATTCTCGGCAACAAACCGAAACTCCTTAATGCCGTCATCTCCTGCTTGAATATATCCATAGCGCTTAAGATCTTGATCTGCTCCGCTACGGCTGTGATACCAATTAATGTAAGGTGATTCAGGATTTTTACTCATAAAGGAAGCCATACCGCTGGATTGACCACCACTTTGACTAAGTGTTAATGCTTGGGCTTTAACAATACCAGAAACTGATAAATTTCCAGCAACTGCAATAACGCCTGTCCCTTTTGGTTTTAATCCTAAATCTTGATTAGCAGCACTTCCAGCTGCATAAATGGTATTGAAGCCAAAGCCAATTCCTTGAGTACCACTACTATGGCGAAATTCTACACCATCATTATCAGCATTAAAATCACCGGTTATATATAAACCTTTAACGGCTGTGGGATGAGTTCCAGTGCGAGAAGCTGAGGCAATATCTAAACTAGCAATTGGATTATTAGTTCCTATTCCCACATTACCACTGGGTTTAATTCTCATTAATTCTTTACCTTGAACCTCTCCTCCGGCTAGTACATTAACAAATCTTAAGTCATCTTGTGGATCATCACCCCAAGCAATTACCGCATCTTTTCGGTTAGTTCCTTCATTTTTTAAGCCAATAAATAAACTATCACTATCCCAATTTATCTTGATTCCTTTTTGCATCCAATCACGATTTCCGCCAGTATTTCCGGCAAGAGGTGGATCGCCAATTTCTAAGACATTTGTTACTGATAAATTTCCAGAAATAATTACACTACTATTGACTTTTAAGGCCTCAGTAATAGTTAGCGGTCCTTTAAGAGTGTCGGCTCCATCTCGATTGATTTTGCGGTCAATTTCTTTGATTATGACATTCCAATCATCAGACTTGAGAATGTCACCCGGTTTTCTGTTGAGAGTGTCGGCTAATGGCATGATTGTCACCAATAATTAGAGTGTAAGTTGATTTCAAAAGGTGATTTCCCAAATCAGGGTAAGGGTAAAATCTGGAGTTTTATTAATCGGTTTAAAGATAACCCTATTATACATGACTTTATCCTCATTGAATAAAGCCGCTTCTTTTAATTCTCCATTACCTTCTTCCGCTTGAAGATCAGCCGTTATTGTTAGTTTGATTCTTTTGCTATCAGGTAACAGAACTAAATCACTGTCCTTAATGGGATTTATCTTTTTGCGGAAGATTTCTTGTGCTAATTGTAAATCATCATCACTGACCGCTTTATCATTACCTCCAATCGCAATCTGAGAAACTGGTTTAATAGTGTCTTTGAAGTCTTTACTAAAAAGTTGAGCCACTAATCTTCGTCCAGAAGTGACAATAGTATTGTTAGCGCGAATTTCTTCTACCAGTTGATTATTCAAGTCTCTTTTTTGGATGGTGAGACTTCCTTTGATGTCCATTGTGTCTTGGATAGCCATAGCTAGATCTCCTTAGGTAAATACAATTGTATCAAAATAAGTGTAGTCAAATACGGCTGAGGTCAAAAATGTATCAGACATTTCCTGTTCAGAACGCAAAGATTGTTGAGATCGACCATCAAATTCATCAGTTATGTTATGATCTTCTGAAAATTTGCCTTTTCCTTGAAATAACAATTTTTCCTGGATTTGATGGTCTTCTTGAAATTGTTGTTCATAAGCAATCTTGGCACAAATTCCCGATGCTTTGACTTTTTCAATTAAACTTTGGATTTGATTGCGTGGATGATCTAAGCTTTCGTCAAAGCGATCACTGTAACCTGGGATTTGCCAAGGAATCTTAACTGTAAAACCTCCCGGAGTTATTTGATAAAAAGAGAATGTAACCTCCAATGAATAAGATTTAGCTTGTTCCTCAGATGTAATTGAATTAGTTGCGTTACTTTCAAACAAAGAAAAGTCAAACAGAGTGTAATCAAAAGTAACTTGTGGGTTGCCAATATCCGCTTCTATTGACCATTCAGATTGACCTAAAGGTAAACTCGGCATAGCTCCCACAAGTGGAGGTTTAGGAATTGTTACTCCATTTACCATAGCTGAACCATCTGGTAGGAGTAATAAAATTTCATTGATATTGAGACTTGCTTCATATTTTATAGATTGATTATTAGTGAGATTCTTTAGAACAATATTCGTCAAAGGTGATAAAGAACCTTGCGGATTGTTACGATTATCTAAAATCTTGATTTGAATCGCAGGAATAGCTGGAACAGCATTGGGGTTTTGGACATTAAATTTATCAATATGAGGATGAATTGTGTATTTATGAAAGACTAATTCAGGAAAAAATTCAATTACCCGAATTAACTGACGATAAACCTTAAGGGTTCCATTTTTTTTAAGAATACGATAAACTTGTCCTTGGCTGGCATCAGTAAGCAACCAACACTGTTGAGATTTCTCTAACACAATAGTTGTCCCAAATGCCAAAATTAATCCTTTTTCTCGAAAGACTTGCTGAAGTTCTGCGGGTACGGTAAGTTTACTAAGAAAGGATTCTAGAGTTATCGGAATGTCAAAAAGGTAAGATTCCCAAGGTTTGATCTCTTGGCTATCATCCGTACTCATTCCTAAGTTTGCAGCAACAATTTTGACAATTCCCTCTTGAGTTGAAGCACCGGACTTTAAAACATCGATTAGGCGTTGAAGACGTTTGCGATAGACAGTAATACTTTTTTCTAAATAAGTGGGATAGGCTGTTTCTAATAGTAAGCGATTCAGCAGTTTAATTTGTGATTTAGACTGAATCAAGCTTTGTATTTCGAGAGATAAGCTTTTAAAAGTAAAACTTTTTTTATTATTTTCATAGAATTTGTCATCAGTTAAAATTTTCTGATTGAAAGCTTGAGCAAGTTGTTGAGCTACTTCTATTGCTGTCGGCGTTTTACTGGAGGGAATTTCCTCTGGATAAACCGATTCTAATAGCATTCGATTGAGTCGGATTAAATCATCTCCAACGATGACTTGAGATAAAAGGTATTCTGCTGCGGGGGAAAGCTTGGCTATTTCTATATTGGTGGTATTCTCTGGAACCGATAACAAACTAGATAAACTAATTTTGCCAATTTCTAATAAACTGTTGATTGCTTGGGTTGATAAAAATGTAGTCGCTGCTTCAGCTTGATTAATTACAGCAAGTAATTGTTGGACAAAGGAGATATTTTTAAATAAAGCTTTTAATTGATTTTTTAAGTCAATCTCAATTTCAGGCGTAATATCTTGAGGTTGAAAAGGCGGGTTTTGTCGAGAAAGTATTCTTTGAATGTCTAGAGATAAACGCCGATACAATCCTTTTGCTAATACTATTTTTACTGGTTCTAAGCCTTGAGTAATTTGTTGGAACAGGTTGATCTGTAAATTTCTTTGTTGCAGGTATTTATAAAGATTACGATCTTCTTGTAAAATCTTATTAAATTCTTTAATTAGTACAAGATTTAAATCGGTGTTAACAGATGCTGAACCATCATAATTGAATAATTTTTCCTTAGTTTCTGCTGATAATTTATCGCGCAGATAGCTGGTAAAAGCATCCTCTCCAATAATAAACTTAACAATTAGTAATGCTTGAAATTGAAAATTCTTGGAGAAGTAGGAATTGTTAACATGATATTTATTGATTAAATTTTCTGTATTTTCAAATAATTTAATTTTTGTAAAAATATAACTCGATAAAGGGTTTTCTGAATCAACCAATTCTTTCACTAATAGGGAGATTTGTGTAAAATCCCTAGGCTGAAATTCGGGATTGACTGTGGTTAATTGGGATGTTCCCCCCAATTCCGCTAACATAAGAGCAAAGATTTTATCTAAATCTCCTTTTTGGGTAGCGGTGAAACCCAGAGAACCAAAATTGTCTGCTGTATTAATAAAATGAGATTTTAAGACACGGATTAAATCCTGCTCCACTTCGTCTAGTATCTCTCCAAAAACATCCAAAAATTGAGGCAAAAAACTCTTAGGATCTTCGGGAGGATAGAAGTGGGGAAACCGACTTATGATACTAGCTGTTCTACCACTAATCGCCATTGTTTTCTCCGTCTAGGAACACAAGATGAGAGTAGGGTCGCAAGAAAGCAGGGTTGCGGTAGAAATGAGACCGTTCTCAACAACCATGGGAATCATTATAGCAGGTATGGCTAGTTAAAGCAAGCATTTATAGTTATTTCAACTAAAAATGAAACAAGTAAACTGGGTATTAGGGTGTTAGCTTCCGTAGGGGCGAAGCATTCGGATAAGAAATCTATGGTTTCAGCGATAGGTTATGCTCGAATGCTTCGCCCCTACAACTTATGTCTCAAACTTATTTGCAATGACTATATATCAGGTACGGATGATTGACCACAATCAAAAAACTCTGTGTCCTCTGTGTCTGGAGTGGTTTTTAATTAGTTGAAATATTCCAGTGCTTAGCGTTATTTCACTTCTACTGTTTCTGGAAGGTTGATTTCCTTGATTATTTCGACGGAACGAACATGAATCTCTTTATTGTTGTTAATATTTCTTGTTTGAGTGCGGTTATCAGCTTGAGAAGTTGCTTTTAGGTCAAAATTTTCGATAACGTAAGTAACGCCTCGCAATAAATTTTGTAATTCCGGCGAACTAATTGGTGTAAGAATAGCTTGTTGCAAACTTGTATAAGACAAGTTTTTCCCTTGTTCCAGCCTCGGAAATTCTTCAATGGCTTTAGTAACAGCTTTTTGTATTGGTTCAATCACATCTGTTTGCTTGAAGCCACTAGGAGAAGGATTGGGAATTACCAATTTTAAACTTAATTTAGTAATATATACCTTGATACTTTCAATCTCGCTAGTTACACAAAAATTACCAAGTTGCGCTTTTTCCCATTGTTTAACTTCAATTTGCTTTTGATTTATTCTTAATTCTTCTTGATCATTAATCAGAGTAATAAAATCATTGATATCAAGCTTGACTGGCATATCATTAACAACATTTTTGACCGCTTTTTCTAACCCATCAATATCCACGTTTTCTTCGGGTTTAAGAGTCTCTAAATAAGCATTCAAACTGTCAATAATTATTTTCTTGATTTGTTTTTTTTCTTCATCATTAGTTTTGTTAGGAGGGGTAAATTGAACTGCGCCAACAATTTTCAGAATGTTACGATAAATAAACAGATTGGCTTCGTCTAATTCCGCTTTTTCGGCAAAACTCAATTTAATTTCTTCTGGTGTAACTACTGCTAAAGGCGATAAATCTGAAGCTTGTACTTGTAACTTCAAGTCTTTATCTTTAACGGTGATTTGAGCTTCAGCAATTTTATTTTTAATATCTTCTTTTTTCACTGATTCACCAGATTTTAGATTTGTGAAATATTCTGATAATTTATCGATAATTTCTTGTTGTTGAGAAGCTTTAATATCCTGATTGATTTTAAATTGAATCCCAATAGGAACTGTTTTCACTTGTGAAGTTACCCAAATCTTATGCAGATAGATTTTTTGCGCTTCCTCAATATCAATTTGCTTTCGAGAATCATTATCAGCATAACATTGAGTTGGTGTACTGGGAATAGAGCCATTGTCTATTGGGACATAGGTACAAATTTCAAAACGCTCTATATTATAGATATTTGTTACAGAAAGAATTTGGCGAGTCAGTTGAGAAAACAACAAGGGTTGTCCCATTTTTGTTTGACTAATATAATTAATAATGCTTTCTTCAACAGATTTTTCTATTGTCTTGCGCTCCATTTCTGATATTTTTATAGCTGGATTAATTTCAATCTTAAATACAGCATCTATAGTAACAAAAATAGCTGATTGTAAACGAACAAATACCCCTGCTGCTCTAACTTTATCAATCTGGTTTTTGAGACTTTGAACTTTAGTTTCATTGCTAAAATCAACGCCATCGACAAATATGTCAACTAAACCATATTTTTTGTCAGGATCATTAAACCTTTCAATCAGTTTAACTTCTTTAACGCTCGGCTGACTTAAAAGTGCATTTTCCAGAGCAATATTAGAAGCTTTTCCAGAAGAAATCAGGGCAATTTTGGCTCTTTTTCGTAATTCTTCATCGGTTTCTGTTTTTTTTCCAGTAAACTGTATAGGACTTTTATTGATGACTGATTTAATTCCAGGAATGGGAAGAGGCATAATATTAATTGTCTCCTCCTTAGTCACCTGTTCTTCTCCTCGTTCTACAGCTTGAATTTTAACATCAAGAGTTTTTGAATTGGCGGGAAAAATTTGGGATTCAATAGTTGTATAAGCTTTTTTCGGTGATTTTTCACTGTCTTCTGTAGTCACTAAAGTTCCCACAGGAATTTCAATTATGTCGGTTCCTAAATCCCGTTGAAAAGTGACGGTTCCCTCGGCAAAATCTGGTAATCCTCGTTGAATTCCTAGCAAAGCTACCAACATTTCTAATTGTGAACCTTCTGCTGAATCAATAAAGGCTGACAGATAAACTTGATTTAATTGTTCGTAGAGTATCCCAATTTCATAAGCAAAAGATTCATACATGGTGCGAATAACGCTACCTACCTGAAAATCTGTCAAAGTAGGAACTTTTTCTTGGGATTTCTGCACCATGTTGGTGTAGATTTCTTCAAATTTTTTCGGTTCAAAAGTCATAATCTAATTCTCGGTGTTGGTGAAAGGATAATTATGGCTAAAGATTGATGGCTAACTGAATGTTAAGAGCGGTAGATTCTCCTACAGGTTGCAAAATAATTGTTGTTAGTAAAACATTGCGTTTATCTAAGTCGCGAGAAGGTGGTTCAAATCTAATTTCCTTGATTTCAGCAATCCGAGATTCTTGCTCTAAGCATTCTCTGATATAAAGTTCTGCAAGCTTACGAGTACGAATATTATTAGGTTCTCCCATTAATAAATAAAGGCGAGATCCATAGGATGGATGTCCTAATTTTGTCAATTCTCCCCGACGAGTATAAAATCTATTAACAATAGCTTGCGCTAGATTTTTTCGGCCATCAACTCGATTAAGATCTTGTTTTTGTCCTAGTTCCCCCGGTGTTAATTGCAGATCAAATGTATTGAGACTGGTCATATTTTAACCCTCAATTATTTATTTAAGCTTTGTTTGATTTCCTGAATTAATTCCTGTTTCATAGTGGTGGAAAGTTTTCCAGTAATTTCTTTTTCTACGGTAAGATTGCCTTTAACCGTCACTGTTTTATTGACAGCAGGACTTAATTCAATGTTACCGGCTAAATCAAAACGAATTGCTGCGCCATTTTCTAGCTTGATTTCTAATCCTTGATCTAACAGGGTTAAAGAACAACTCGGTTTTTTATCCCTTTTAATGATAACTTTTCCACTAGCGGGGATGAGTTCAATATTACCCTCCTGAGTGACTGAGAGTTTATTATTGTTGTCAGTAATTAAAGAAATTCCCTCCTTTTGATGTAGATTAATAAGAGCATGACCGGATTTATTCCCTTCGTGGGGACAATTCTGATCTGTGCCTATGCACCATTTACCATTATGGGGTTTTTCGATGCGACTAGGCATATCATAGGGACAGATAAAAATCTGAAGAAAAAGCTCTGGTCTTTCTGTCGTTTTGTCAACAATTCCATCAGTTTGACTTGAATATTCATAATCGCTGTTTGCGCCTTTAAGTCTGACCATGATTTAAGCCTCTTTGTCAATTTTACTTAGTTAATTATCCTACTTTTGTATTTCTTGCTTTAGCTTGAATTGAGTTAATTTTTTCAGTCGGAACCAGAATCGGACAAGGCGCACCTAAATTTCCCAGATGGGTATGAGTTGTTAACAAAATGTCATCATTGTCGGCGATCGCATTGGCGGGAACTCTCCCCCCAACTTGGATACTAGAAGTAGCAGCATCGCCAATTTTTATCCCACCTAAACTTTTCAAAGTCAGATTACTACTTGCTGCATCAATAGTAATTCCTCCACTGGCAATTTCAATTTTACAAGTCCCATTATCAATCGTCAAAGTCGTCCCTTTAAGAACAATATTACACTGTTGAGTTTTTAAGGTCATATCGCCATCATTAAGATTAATTTCGCATTTCTCATTAGTTGTTGTGATTTCTTTATCCTTCACTGTCACAATGCTTTTTTCATCTTTACTGGTAATGGTAATCACACTATCTTTATCAATCTTAATTTGACTACCATTTTCCAGAGGATGTTGTAATAAAAATTCTTGCTCTTGGTTGACAGGTGGCTGATCTTGATCATTGTATAAACGACCAATAATCACAGGAGAATTGAGATCACCCCCAATAAAAGTAACCAAAACCAGGTCATCAACTTTGGGAATATTTACCCATCCTAAATGGGGAGTAGCAAGGGGAACTTTCCTGAGTTCAAAATCAGTTCCGTCTGGTTGCCTTTTATTTTTCAATTTTACTGAACATTGATAATTATCTTGATCATTTTCTGCTGAATGAGGAAAAATTGCAGTAACAATACCAAGTTCAGTAGTGTAGATTTTTTGTGCTTCCTGTTGAGCAACTTTTTTCATTACGCCGACAATTGAATCCATTAGACTTCCTCCCAGTGAATAGTAGTATAAAATCCCTTGTGACGAGATAAATAATGTTCTACTCCCGTAATCTTAAAAGTACCATTAAGCGACGATATTGGCATTTTAGCAATTTCAACACCGTCGCCTAATTTAGCTTCAGGTTCCCCCACAACTTTAATCACTCCTTTTTGTTTTTTCTGGTATTTGTTTAAGTAAGCTTTAGCAATTTTGTTGGCAATATCTTGAGTTCTAGCAGTAGAATCTTCTAGTTGCAAAGTTGCTGGAGATTTTTTGCCATCAGTTCCTTTAACCTCTTTTTTAGTGAGCCAAGATACAGCTTTTTCCCCTTGTCCCTGACTAGCGGGACTTTCCCCATAAACTTCTACCCCAGATTGCAAGGGATTTTCCTCCATCTGTTCCCAAGCAAGAAGATTAATGCCATACTCAAATTTATGTTTTTTTGAGGTTTTATAGGGAGCAAAAACTAATTGGTCTTCAATATTAGCATACAGATCAAAGCCGCATTTCTGAGCTAAGATTTGTAAATTTTCATAAACTGTGTGCTGATTTCCGATAACATAGACAGGAAATTTAATCCCATTGTCAACTTGCTTAACTTTCAACCCCAATATATTTTGAGCAATATTTTTTACTATATCTCCAGCAAAGGACTTTTCATAGAGGAGGTTAAATTTTGCCTTCGTCAAGCTACTAAAACTACTCATAGCTTCAATATTTACCTGATCAACCTGCCATTTTATCTGGCTAATTTTACCTTGAAAAACCTGACTTAATTGAGAATTACTTCCTAATTTAACTGTTATCGATTCATCAAGAGAGGGAGCCAACGAATCAGCAAGAATGAGGGAAATCTGACATAAATTTACAGGAATATTCAATGAAGAACTTACCCGCAAGTTTAAAACCAACGATGAATCATCAACCGTATAAGTGGTAGTACCAATCGTTACTTTATAGTTAACTTGTAGAGGTTGATTCATAAATTTAGTTTAACCTCCTTCTCTTAAACGGGAATAGCTACTAATAAACTTCGGTAAGCATCACTGACATCTTCTAATCCGATACCTAACTCACTTTCTAACCCATATAATCGTTCAATTAAAGCTTTAAAAATACGATCAATTTTCTGGCGTATTTCTTGATAAGCAGCTACTACTTTTTGATATTCATCATTAAGTGCATCTTCTAAAGCTTTAGGAATATCAAGGATGAGTTTGACAATGTTAGCATGAAGTTGATCTAGTTTTTTGACTATTTCGGTGGGATAAATATCCTTCAATTTCCCTAAGAAGAATGGATAAATTGATTGTAAGCTCAGAATTATTTCTTGAGGATAAGCGGTTTCTAGCAGTAACCGATTTAAGCGGATAGTTTCTAGTTCGCTGCGCTGGGGTTTAGCAATTAAATCTTTAGCTTCTTGGGGAAGATTTTCAGCAACTAATTTGAAGCGTTCAGTTCCGTAGAAATTTACATCTGTTAGTAATTTATTGAGAGCATTAAAAAGAGCTTTTTGCGTTCCTGGTTGGTTAGGATCAGCATTTTCTAGCAAGGCTTTTTGCGTTTCATTGAGAGTTGTCCAGAAGTAGGCTGAAACTGCATCCAATGGCTCTTTACGCCGTAATTTTGTCAAGAGATGTACCACAGTACCACCTTTAAAATCACTGACATCATAGAAAGAATTTAGAATCAGCAAAGGTCTTAGTTCTTTGAGTTTATCAACAATCTCTTTGTAAATTGTTTCCAGGGAATCAATAATTTTATTTACAGTACCATCAATAGCAGTTTTAACTTTATTGATCGAATCTCGAATAAGTTTACCAAAATCAGCGGTTAAATTTTTCAGAATGTTGGCGATTTCTGTAGGAGCAGATTGCAAGCGTTGAATGACTTTCTTAATTTCTGCTAGGATAGTACGGGGTTGAGCAAGAATTTCATCCAAGGTACTAAGAATCCTTTTGAGCGGACCTGTCAACTGAGATTCGATTTCATTGGGAATGACTTTTTTCAAATCAGCAATAATTTGTTCATCACTTCGCGCTGTAGAACTTTTCAGTAAGTTGTCTAACTTTTCTCTGGTTGGATTTGACAAAGGAGTTAGAGCTTTTGTACCAGGATCGTTGGTGACTTTTGCAGTGACTAATCTTTGACGTAAATCAGTCATACGAGTTAACAAGTCTCGATAATCTACCGCAAATTCCGCCGGTGGATTAAAATTATCTAAAAGTGGCTTGCTGCGATTCCATTCAGCAGCAAAATTATCGGCTGCCTTTTGATAGTTTTCCCAAGCTTGGTTTAACTCATTCATGGCGTTACTGATCGCAATGTTAGGATCGGTTGCATAGTTGGTAAGATTAGTACGTAAGCTAGTTAACGCAGCACTCAACTTAGTTTCATCAATGTTATTAACCCGTTCTAGAATTTTCGCTTTAATAGTATCTACTTGTTGAATTTGTTCTTGGAGGTTAAGGCTCAAAATTTCTTCTAAAGTTTGCCAAAAACCAGAATTTAACACATTGTCTAATCCTAAACCGCTTAACAATTTTTCCACATCACCGATGGCTTCAATAACTTTATTGATCAGTTGTTCAACTGGTAAGTTATCTAAGATGCTTTTCAGTGCATTTAGCTTTTCCGTCAAGAACTGTGTGAGTTTTTCAGGAGAGAGAGAGTCAACAACTGCCAGTAATTTTTCATAAAGTTCTTCTAAGCGTTCTAAAAGCTGATTAGGATTCAAAATTTCTAACTTTTCTAGTAAGGTTTCATACAGTTCTTTAACTGTCTCTAAAAGTACAGAAGGTTTATATTTATTGAGTTCCGTCACTAGAGATTGAATATAAGGATCAAGAAAAGTCTTAACTAAGGTTCCAGGAGCAAAAGATTTAACTTGTTCATCAACTTGTTTAATTTCTCCCTGAATTGAATCTACTAAACCAACAACCGGATCTAACAGAGAATCGAAGGCTGCTGTTAATTCTGGATTAACTACCCCAGGAACATCAATTTCTTGGAGAATTTTGACTCCTACTTTTAAGGCGGTTTTTTGTGCCGTCCCCATGGTAGAAACATCTATCTTTTTGAGTTCTAGTTCTAATTTATTGGTTTGAGTAACTGCCAATTGAAAAGCAGGTTCAAGGGAAACTTTCTGTAAAGCAGCCACCACTTGATCGATACCTTGATCAGCTTTATTTAAAGCATCTTTAACCGGTTGACTCTGTAAAACACCTGTTACTTTACCCAGAAGTTCTTTGATTTTTGCTTTCAATTGTTCCTGACTAAGTTCAGTAGTAATTTTTTTATTTACTTCATCTAAAGATTTCTCAATTGTTTGAGTTGTCTGTTTAATTTGTTGCGCTACTGTTTCAATACCTTGTACCGCAGTATTAGCAAATTGATTGATCGCTTGCTTTAAAGGTTTAACAATTTCATCAGATTTTGCTGCTGTTTGTTCAACAAAATCAACTAATTTATCAATCGTATTAGTCAGATAAGCTTGAACCTGATCTAAAGCTTTTCCCGCTTGTTCAATTTTATCGGCGATCGCTTTTAAAATCTTGTTCCCGATTTCGCTGACTTTGGTAATAGCCTGATCAATTAAATCTTGAATGTTTGTAATGAAGGTTTTTAGTTGTTCTGTGACTGTCGTAATCCTTTCGTTTAAACTGTTGACAAAATTTTCTATACCTTGAAACATTTTGGAAAGAGTTTCAATTTGTCCCCCTCCACTATTGGGAAGATTTGTCAAAAGCGTAGAAAACTTATCAATATCAAAAGAGTTAAGATTTTTAACTGCTAAATTAATCTGTTCTCCTTGAGAGTTAACCTCCGATAACCAGCTTTTGATTTGTTGTCTTAAGGGTATAATTTTGGCGCGGCTTAAATTTTTAGGATCGAGAGATTTCAGAAAATTTTGATAATCTTTATAAAGTTGGTTCTGTTGATTAAGTTGTAAGGTATAGAGTTGAATCGCTCCATTGGGTAAGATATAATTAAGTTCTTGAATTTGTTCAACAAAAATTTCAGTTAAAGCCTCAGAACTAAGCCTATCTAACCATTCGTCTGGATTAGATAATTTATCAATAAAATTTTTAAAGGCTTTAATAATAGCATCTAAAACTTTACCCGGAAAAGCTTGAGCATTATTGAGAAACTCTTGAAACTCGTCAAAGGGAGTTGATTGATTTTGGGAAATACCAAGTTGACCAAAATTAGCATTACCAGTAATAGATGAAGTTAAATTACTAAGAGAACTATTAACTTGATCTGTGACAGCTAATCCTTTAAAAGTATCTGCGCCGGGGTTAGCTGGGATTGACTGGGTTAAAGTGTCTATACTAATGCTAGAAATATCGCCTAATTTTCCCGTAACCTGTGTTTGAATTTCACCCACGGAAAAAGGTGCTGTAGGAATCTTTATCGGATCGCTGGTAATTTGTTGAGTTACTTGATCAAAGCTATTGGTTAAATCTGAGGAAGGAAGAGGGGTAACTTTTCCCCCTAAATTATCCTTAACTAATTTCTGAGACGTGGTAAAAGGGTTTCCCGCTTCCGCAAAAGTTGCTTGTGAATCTACATCAAGGGTTTGGATTTGATCGAGAATTGCTAAACTCATAATTTTTATTTAAAGTAATGGTTAATAATCCGAGCGTCTGACACAAATCGTCACATTTTTTCTGCGCTGACAGTTAGGTGATACAGTGCGAGACTTAGAGCTAATCCCCGATTCTTTGAAAAGTCTTAGGACATCAAGGATTTCAGGGAAAATGGAACTGTTATCAAAACCTATGGTAATCATTATAGCAGGTGTCGGGGGACTGTCAATAAAGTTATAATGGGGAGGGGAGTGTGGAGACTGTGGGAGGAAAATCTCAAAAATCCTAAAGAACACCATATTTTCACTAAAGGTTAAAGAGTGATTTTAAATCACTAAGATTACCATCAAGAGTGCTAGTTGCTTCTTTGATAGGATCGAGAGAAGCTTTTAATGGTTCTATCGGATTAGTAATTGCTGGAATTGAACCAAATTGTAAAGCATCTGGTAGCATAGCAACGGTCATAAAACTAGCAGCATCTGCTTTAATATTAGCATCAACAGAAGCCCCTTGTGCAACTGTTTGACTAGGAGTTGGAGGTACATATTCAGCTAGGGTTAAAGTATAGCTAAATTGATCGGGATCTGTGGCAGATTGAACAACGGCAAACCTTTCTAAAATGACTTGACTAAAATAGGATTGTCCGATAATTTCAGCAATAAATTCAACTGGTTTTTGCTCTTTGTAAATTTTTCTTAATTTCTCTAAATCAGCCAAGTATTTATTACCATAAAAAATGCCTTTGATTTGTAATCTTACCGAATCTCTACCAAAATTCTGGACTAGGTTTCCCTGTTTTCCCGGAATTTGGTGATAGACAAAGTTATTTTGCTCGATTGTCTCGATTTGATGTACTCGATTCAGTTGAATTCCTGCGATTTCAATTGCCATATTTAACCTCCATAAAATCGTCGGTATTCTTGATTAATTTTTGTTTGTAGAGTTTCTAGAATATAATCTAGATCGATTGCTTGTTGTTCAGTATCTTGCAGGCTATGGTGTTGATTTAAAGATTGATTTTCAGATTCCTGTTCATTTATTTCTAATTCTGTTTCTTGAATATTAGAAAAGTTGCTGTTAATATTATTGATCTGATGATATAATTTTTCTCTGGATTGCTGTAAAAATTGGGGTGGAATTGGTAACATCTTAGCAGGCTGAGAGATAATATCAGCCGTTGTTGCTGAATCTAAGGGTAAATTGTCTCCTGATATATCCCTAACTAAATCGGTTAATTCTTGCCAGTTTTTCCCTGAGGGATTATTTAACTCAATTTCAGTCTTTTGTCCAGAATTTTGCCAAGGGGTTGTTTCCAAATTGAGATTATCTGAATCTAAGGGTAAATTGTCTCCTGATATATCCCTAACTAAATCAGTTAATTCTTGCCAGTTTTTCGGTGAGGGATTATTTGACTCAATTTCAGTCTTTTGTCCAGAATTTTGCCAAGGGGTTGTTTCCAAATTGAGTTTATCTGAATCTACGGGTAAATTTCCTCCTGATATATCCCTAACTACATCGGTTAACTCTCGCCAGTTTTTCGGTTCAGTCTTTTGTCTAGAACTTTCCCAGGGGGTTGTTTCCAAATTGAGTTTATCTGAATCTACGGGTAAATTTTCTGCTGATATATCCCTAACTAAATCGGTTAATTCTTGCCAGTTTTTCAGTGAGGGATTATTTGACTCAATTTCAGTCTTTTGTCTAGAATTTTGCCAAGGGGTGGTTTCCAAATTGAGGTTATCTGAATCTACGGGTAAATTTTCTGCTGATATATCCCTAACTAAATCGGTTAATTCTTGCCAGTTTTTCGGTGAGGGATTATCTGACTCAATTTCAGTCTTTTGTTGAGGATTTTCCCAACGGTTTGTTTCCAAATCCAAATTGAGGTTATCTGAATCTAAGGGTAAATTTTCTCCTGATATATCCCTAACTAAATTAGTTAATTCTCGCTGGCTTTTCGTTGCGTTATTCTGCGGATAAATATTATTAGCTTGATGATTATCATCAAAACTTATCTGTTTGTTTTGACGAATGTTATATGAATTTTCTTGCTCCTTTTGTAAAGGGTGATAATTTTTTTTCCTTACTCTTGGATTAGGTTGAGTATAATCAGAAGTTGAAGCCAAAGATTGACGAGAAAATGACATTAAAGAAGAAGTATTTCCCCCTAGGTCAAATGGGAAACTATCCCTTTCAAGAGAAGACATTTCCCCATTTTTAGACCTTAAAGATGGAACAAAATCAGCAGTTAGCCAAGCCTCCCAATCTCTAAATAAATCGGTTATTTCCGATAAATCTTCTACAGCAAGGTGCAATCTTGCTAAAGGTTGCAGGTCTTTTTCTAAAAGCTCTATACTATTGAGCCAGTTGTCAATTAAAGAATCACTCCATTCTTGAAACTCTTGGCATAATTCTAAACCGAGGCTGACTAGGAAATCATCATTCATGGTTTTTGGTTGAATCCTGAGCGATCATTTGTAAATATAGAGAAACTTGCGCCATTGTCATTGTTTGTACTTGTTGGGGAGTCCAACCAAATTCCCTAGCGAGGATATAAGCCGCTTGTACCCAAGGGGACTGACTAACATCTAGGAAAGATTTTTTTTTCCTGTTAAACCACTAATTTGGCGGATATTGTCAATTAAAAAATTGACCAATCCTAAAGGGAGTTGTTTAACTTGTTCCAAGGATAAAGTTGGCTCAACTAAGGATTCTTTAATCATTAAAAGGGGAATTAATCCTGCATCCTGTCGAGAAGCCTTCATGATTAATTGAAATCTCCCAATAGTCAGAGGACGAATCTGGACAATTCGCCTCGACTCTGGGAATTTATCGGCTGAAGTATCCAGTTCGCCTGGATGCAAAATACTGACTGGGATAGCAATATCAAAAGTGACAGAAGCACCCGCTAACAGGTCTTCTGGAGTCAGGGAAATTTCAGCCATAATTGTTAGCCTGCGGTTTCTTCGCTGCTGATCCGTAAAGCGCGGAAAGTAACCCCTTCCATGATAAAATCATCTTCTGGCAAACTGAAACTCCACTTTTCAAACTTGACCCCAAATAGTACGAGTTTGCTGCTGTTGCTGGGGAGTGCGGGATTTTTTAAATTGATGACGATGTTGAAAGTTGGCTGGGGAATCGGGTCTGCTGGCGGTGGACTTTTTGCCGCATCACCTAACAATAACCGCAAGAGTGCGCCGTTAATGTGAGCGCGTTCAGCAAAGCCTGAAACATCAACATTACCTGGACGGAGTTCAGTAGGAAAGCGCTTGCCAATTTCGTGATAGGGTCTGATCTCATTGTGGACGTTCACCTGTACATTTCGCAGTCGTCCCACGACATTAGAAAACTCATACTCACTAATCAATCCATCCGCCAGTTTTCCTTCTTCGGTGGCTTTGTCATCCACAGCTAAGACTAGGGTAGCATCAGACCCTCGAAAAACGTTGTTATTGGCCATAGTTTTCCTCCTCTGAGAAGTAATTGATGGGTGGGTTAACCGAGATACATGGTTACTTTGATGAAGTCAATACTGAAGGTCGGTCGCAGGGTCATGGTCACGATCGCTTCTCCGGCAATTTCCTGAACTCGGTTAGCGGTGACGGCTAACTCATAGCTAATCAGAGCTTCATTCTGGACCATGCGCGTCAAGAAGGCATCAAGAGTAGCTTTCATCGCTCCCCGTACCCGTTCGTTATTCAACTTGCCAATGTAGGGATCGCAGGCGGAGCGCACCCCGTAAATGGCAAAGTCAACAATCCGCCGAGTGGTAATCTGATGCCAAGCAGAATTGGTGGCGGTGGTAATGCCTTTGACCACCCGAAAACCCTCCCGTTTCTCGATCGCCAGCACTCGCTTCCCGACCAGCTTTTCCAACTGGGAGGTGGAAAACTCCTTGGCGAGTCCAGGAATCGTCAAAGGTTTGTTAGTCGGACTAGCCTGCACTGGCAGAGATGCCAGTAGGCCCGCGACTGCTGCTGCTGTGTAAGCGCCTGAGAGTTTAACCTGGGGGGAGATTTGTAGTCCTGGTGCGACCAAAATCAGGCGATCGCTATCCAGGGGGTGTCCGGCGATCGTGTCAACATCATCAGGGGTTCCGCTACCAATAATGCCGATCCGTTCTCGCTTGATTGTCGCGGTTGTGTTCAAGTGACCCAGCAGTGCTGTCACCATTTCGGGGTTGGTGACATCCTGTCCGGCCAGCAAAACCAAGTTTATTAGTTCATTCTCCAATTGTGCCAGACTATTTTTATATTCCTTAGCCGGTTCTCCATCGGAGCCTGCGGCCAATTCCTCCCCACTTTCGCTGGTGTTTTTTGGCAAAGTATCGGAGGAAGAGCCTTTAGCTAGAGTGGCAGTTACTAAAGTAGAACCTTTAGTCTGGTTATTGACTTGTTGTTCCAGGTCGCCGGACTTAGAAATGGTATAGGTTTCTTTCGTATTTTGATAGGTTAGCTCGACTTTTTTGCTGTTAGCAGGCGAGTCAGCATCAGTGATTTTGATCTTGATGTCATTACCCCAGTTTCCTGGAGTTTTTGCCTCTAGTGTCACCAGATCTTTGTCAGAGCTATCTTTGATTTTGTAGGTAGCTTTGGCGGCTTTAGCAGCTGTACGAACTGCATACACAGTCTTACCGCCATTGTTATAAATCTGCTCTAGTGCTTGAATTAAGGTTAGTTGGCGAGCGGGATCAATTTCCCCGAAAATTGCTTTAGCTTCCGAAAAACTACCAAGAATTTGTACCTCATCCACTGGTCCTTTGGCTGCGGTTCCAACAATTCCGATATTTCCTGAAACAACCTGACCAGCACTAATCAGTCCTTCATCTCGTACTGTTATGTAAGTACCCGGCAAGATGGCCTCAACCATGAGAGGTTCCTCCTATTTTGGGAAAATTTTAGGTTTATCGTAGCCACCTGGTTTACTCTCGTCGTCACCCTTGGCAGTCGTGCCAAGCAGAGAATAAACTCACAAGCGAGCCGATTTAATTGTAGCTGACATTCCGCAGCTCTTCATATACTTTTATATATTTTTACATTCCCCAAGATGTTTTGACGAAAAACCTTCATTGTAGAAACTACTATTGAGAACATTTTCAATAATTAATTTTTTCTGAGAAAAAATTTTACAATTCTTCACCTTGATAAAAATCCATGATTGTAGCTATAGTCCTTACTGGCAAGGGGTTTTAAGCAATATTTTAGTAAAAATTAGCACTTACGCATTGACAAAAAGGCTTAAATGTGTGTGGTCTAATTTTGTTATTCTTAGATACAATTTCTCTCTCGACTCTTGACAAAACCCTCTCCGATTTGATTTCCTGACACAAGGGCATCTCTTATAACAGAACAACTGATGAGAAACATTACCTTAAATGTCGGATGAATGCCACCGCTAAATTTTTCGACAAGACATCAACCTTTGCGGGGGATGAAATCCGACCAGGATATTGACCGCGAACCACGATTTTAATTCTACCATTTGTAAGTAAACTGTGTTATACTTAATTGCTCCAGGGTCGAGGATTAATCAATGCTAGTCGTAGAAGCCAAGTTAAAAAACGGAACACCAGAACAATACCAGAGACTAGATGAAGCAATTAGGACATCTCAGTTTGTGCGTAACTCTTGTGTTCGTTATTGTCTGGACAATAAGGGGACAACCCGCAATGATCTCCAAAAACTTTGTGCGGTACTAGCAGACAACAAAAAAACACATTGGGTTAATAAATTAAACTCTCAAGCTCGTCAATCGGCTGCTGATAGAGCCTGGCAATCAATTAACAGGTTCTACCAAAATTGTCGATGCTCAGATACCTGGGAAGAAAGGTTTTCCTCGGTTCAAAAAGCATAACCGTTCGGTTGAATACAAACTAACAGGCTACCAACTATCTGATGCTCGACGTAAAATCAAGTTCACTGACGGTTTTAAAGCAGGAGAATTTGATTTATGGTGTAGTCAAAAGACCTTAGTTTATTATTCAGAGCAACAGATTAGACGGGTAAGAGTTGTTAGACGTGCTGACGGTTATTATTGCCAGTTTTTAATTGACGTAGAACGGCAAGAATACCATAAACCAACGGGACAAATAATAGGAATTGACTTAGGTTTAAAAGAGTTTTATACTGACGCTCAAGGCAATACCGTAGAAAATCTCCGTTATTTAAGCAAGTCAGAAAAACGACTGAAAAAAGCACAAAGGAGATTATCAAAACGATTTCGTCAAGGAAACAAACAGTCTAAAAACTATCACAAGCAACGGATAAAAGTGGCTAGGCTTCACCTTAAAGTATCAAGACAACGTCAAGACAAAGCAATTAAAGACGCTTTGGCGTTAGTCCAGTCTAATGCTCTGGTAGTCTATGAAGCTTTAAAGATAAGAAACTTAGTCAAAAACCGTAAGCTGGCCCAGTCGATTAGTGATGCTTCTTGGTATCAATTCACTGAATGGTTTGAATTTTTTCCAAGATTTATCGGATTGTTATTGTTGCTGTACCACCGCATTTTACTAGCCAAGATTGTTCAGTTTGTGGGACGAGAGTTCAAAAATCATTAAGCACTAGAACTCATCAGTGTTCTAACTGTAAAACAGTCTTAGATAGGGATCATAACGCAGCAGTAAATATTCTTAAAAAAGGGTTGAAATATTTGGGAAATCATCTCAACGGTACTGTTGGGCAAACAGAAACCGACCCAAACCCCCCCCCGATGTCGGGGGGCAAGGGGGGGGGAGAGTCCGGCAAGAAAGATTTTCAGTGGAGACATTGAGAATCTAAGCTGTCTCGTTGAACAAGGAATTTACGATAGTGATAGGTCAAGAATCCCCAGTCACAGCGTAGCTTGACGGTGGGAGTATGTCAAGAAGCCAACAACTGCTCAATGTAATCTGGCTATTTACACCCTATTTTTGCTCGGCGAACCTAAATATAGCTGAACTTACCCCATACATATATACCACAATAGCCGAAAACCCTTATCCATCAATGGATGCACCCCCTTAACTTTTCTTAATGTACCCATGTAATTTGTAACATTTCTTAATGGACAAGAATTCTCTCCATTTGCTAAAATGATAGCCATGTATATAGAAAAAGTTCCTAACCGTAATTCCCCCCCCGCCGTTCTTCTTCGAGAGTCCTACCGAGAAGGAGAACAAGTCAAAAAAAGAACCCTGGCCAATCTCTCAAAATTACCCGATGATATTATCGACAATCTGAAACTGGCTCTCAAAGGAGCAACACTGTCCATGACTGAAGGCATTCCCAATCATTTTGAAGTGATTAGAAGTCTTCCTCATGGTCATGTAATGGCTATTTTAGAGACGATTAAAAAATTGGGTTTAGATAAAATAATCAGTGAAAAATCCTCTCGAATCAGAAACTTAGTGGTGGCGATGATTGTGGCAAGAATCATCAATCCTAAATCAAAACTAGCCACAGCGAGAGGGTTTAATAGTGAGACTTGCAGCCAGAGTTTAGGACAATTGTTAGACTTAGAGAAAGCCGATGAAGACGAATTATATAACGCCTTAGATTGGTTATTAGAAAAACAAGAGAAAATTGAGAAGCCCCTAGCAATTAAACACTTAGAATCAGGAACATTAGTCTTGTATGATGTCACTTCTACCTACCTAGAAGGAAATGGTTGTGAACTGGGAAAATATGGTGATAATCGAGATAAAAAGAAAGGGAAAACTCAGATAGTTTTTGGTTTGTTATGTTCGGCTAAGGGTTGTCCGATAGCGGTAGAAGTATTTGAAGGAAACACCTCAGACGGTGCTACTTTAGGCGGACAAATTGAGAAAGTCAGAAAGGGTTGGGGGATTGAGAATGTGGTCTGGGTAAGTGAGCGAGGGATTTTAACCAACTCGAAAATCAAGGAATTAGTAAAACCGATAGAAGGATTAGACTATATTACCGGTTTAACTAGGGTCGGCTGAAAAAGTAGGGGCGAAGCATTCGGGCAATAACCTATCGGTGAAACCGTAGATTTTCTATCCGAATGCTTCGCCCCTACAGGACGCGGGCCGATGAAGACGCCAGGTTTTGAAGCACGATTCTCTCAAAATCTTGCACCTGTGGGAGCAAGAAAAGCCACAAAACCCTTACCATGCCTACATTTCACATTTATTCAGCCAACCCTATGTATGTTGGCTTATTATGTGGAATGGCATTTAAAACAGTCCTTGGCTCCTTTATTATTTAAGGATGAAGAAATTGATGATAGTTCTCTGAATGTGATTAAAGCGAGTCGCAGTGAATCCGTTCAATCTAAAGAGAGAAAAAAACGGAATCAAGAGAACCTCCCTGTGCATAGTTTTCGGACTTTGTTGGAAGACCTGGGGACAATTTGCTTGAATACAGTAGAATGTACGATTAGAGAGGGAAGTTATCGTTTTTCTAAGATAACTCGACCGACTTCTCTACAACAATCATGCGTTAGATTTATTGGAAGTTTCCCTAATTTGTACCCAGTAACGGGGCGCTGGAAATTCTTTTAATCCCTTCTACAGCACAGCTTATGGCTTTTTGTCAACGGGGAAGTCCAGGAATATATCCAATTTTTGTACATAGCTCAAGGTTCTCTCAAAGAGTTGGAGACTCATTGGTTAATCTCTCAAAGAGTTGAACTAGCTTCCCCTCAGAGCGTCAATCCTATTCTTAATCAATGTGAATCAGTGGGCCGACTGCTGCTAACTTTGATTCGTTCCCTTGAAAATAAATAACCCCCACACCCTACACCCCACTCCCCACCCTGGGATGAACTCGACGCAATCGTAAAGCATTCGTCACCACGGAAAGGGAACTTAAAGCCATGGCAGCACCGGCAATAATCGGATTGAGCAGAAAAGGATAGAGGACTCCGGCAGCGATGGGAATGGCAATCAGGTTATAAATAAAAGCAAAAAAGAGATTTTCTTTGATATTTGCCATTGTTGCCCGACTTAACTCAATAGCGGTCACAATTCCCTGTAAATCTCCCGAAATTAAGGTTATATCACTAGCAGCGATCGCTACATCGGTCCCCGTGCCAATAGCAATACCTAAGTCCGCTTGTGCTAATGCGATCGCATCATTGATGCCATCGCCAACCATGGCGACAATTTTCCCTTTTTTCTGCAAATATTCGATTTTTTCGGCTTTTTGTTGGGGACGGAGTGCGGCAAAAAAACGCCGGATACCCAACTCGCTGGCGATCGCTTCTGCGGTTTCGAGGTTGTCCCCCGTCATCATCATCACCTCTAAGCCCATTTTTTTGAGCTTGGCGACCACTGAAGAAGAAAAAGGTTTTAAAACGTCGGAAATGGCAATCAACCCCTCTAAATGCCCGTTAACCGCTATCCAAGCCACGGTTTTTTTCTGCCATTCCCAATCGTGGGCGACTTTTTTAAGAACTTTTGTTTCAACCCCTTGACGTTCTAACCATTGTTGTGTACCAATTTGCACTAAATCCGACCCGACTTTTCCCTGCACTCCTGCCCCAGTTATTGAGTCAAATTCGGTTACTTCTAGGGTTTTAATGGCGTTTAACCGCCCATATTTAACTATTGCTTCTCCTAACGGGTGTTCAGAATGATTCTCCACCGAAACGACTAACTGCAGCAGCGATAATTCCCGTCCATCCCTCACCCCTTCGCGAGTCAAGAAGTCCGTCACCGTTGGTTTACCCTGGGTGAGAGTTCCGGTTTTATCGAGAACAATAGTAGTAATGCCCTGGGCTAATTCTAAACTTTCGGCATTTTTAATTAAAATTCCCTGTTTTGCTCCCTGTCCTGTTCCCACCATAATCGAGGTGGGTGTAGCTAATCCTAGCGCGCAGGGACAAGCGATAATTAAGACTTCCACCATTGTAATCAAAGCGAGGGTGAGATTACCCGTGCGGAGAATCCAAAATAAGAAAGTTATTACCGCAATAATCATCACCACCGGCACAAAATAAGCGGTCACTCGATCGACTAATCTTTGTATAGGTGCTTTTGATGCTTGCGCGGTTTGCACTAATCGAACAATCTGAGCTAAAACCGTATCTTTTCCCACTCGTAACGCTTGCATTTGTAGGCTACCGGTTTTATTAATTGTCGCCCCGATTACCTGTTGATTGACGGTTTTTCGCACGGGTAAACTTTCCCCCGTCACCATCGATTCATCAATGCTAGAACTGCCTTGGATAATTATGCCATCGACGGGAATTTTTTCTCCCGGACGCACTAAAATTATATCTCCTACCTTCACCTCTTCTATTGGTATATCTAGCGTCTGTTCTTCCCTAATTACCCTAGCAGTTTTTGCCTGTAATCCCATTAATTGTTTAATAGCGGCGGCCGTTTCTTTTCTGGCACGTTTTTCGAGGAAACGACCGAGTAAAATCAGAGTAATGACGATAGCTGATGCTTCGTAATAGACATGGGAATTAAACCCCTGTTTTTCGATAAAATCACTCTCGAAGGTTAAAAATAGGGAATAAAAATAGGCGGCACTGGTTCCCAAAACTACTAAAGTGTCCATGGTGGCAGTGCGATTTTTAAAAGCTTTCCAAGCATTTTTATAAAAACTTTGACCACACCAAAATTGGACAGGAGTAGCGAGAATTAATTGTAATAAGGGAGCGTGTAACCAGTGGGGAATAAAAGATAGAGATAAACCCGTCATCATCGGCAAAGAACCGATAAAAAGTATAATACTAATAACAATAGCGATCGATAGTTTAGGGAGAAGTTCTTTTTCTGGCCTGGATTCGAGATTAATTTCTGTTATCGGTGTGGCTTGGAAACCGGCATCCCTAACTTTTGCTTGAATAGTGTTAAGATCGGTACGCTTGGGATCATAGTCCACATCCACCTGTTCCATGCCAAAATTAACTTGACATCGAATCACTCCGGGGATAGATTTAATTATCCGTTCGATCGAATTAGCGCAACCAGCGCAACTCATCCCGGCGAGTTTGAGAGTTTGATGGGTCATAATGTTAATAGCAGGGAAAGTCAGCAACAAAATCCCCTGCAGCAGAGTTCTATCTTTAGGTTAAAATATTACCCTAGCTGCAGGGTCAAGAATCCTCTGTTAATTTTTCTGAATAGATATGAAGAAATGTCTAGAAATATTTCCAAAAAACGGGATAGAGAAAACCAAGCTCTGGCAGAGTCTATCCAAAATCTCAGACATTTGTTCCTATTGAATGCCCATTCTGATAGCTTCTTAAATGGCTATCTTTTGGCATGGGTTGGCTTTTAATTTAAACTCTATGACTACGGACTCGACCTCTCAACGGATTTAGTATCAGACTATGTTCCCATTCTTCTTACTTACCCACCCCTGATGTTCTTAAGTGGGTTAATAGCCAATCTAAATTATGTTGGTCAGGTTTCATCCCTTCGGCAAAATCGAGGCTCTTCACCCGACATTCAAGATAAATATCGGGTGTATTAGGCTGCCCTAACACACCCAGAAAAGATTTTAGGAAAAATTAACCGACGACGCAGAGAATATCCGATGCGTGACTAGCGGTATTCACTTTCTCATCTACATGGCTAATTTTGCCTTCTGCATCGATGATATAGGTGACGCGCTTAGAATAGCCACCACCATCAACGTCATAAGCTTTGGTGATAGCACCATCGGTATCCACTAGCAATTGGAAGGGTAAACCGTATTTTTCTTTAAATTGTGCATGGGAACCTTGGTCATCCCTGCTCACCCCGAAGACTACTATTTCCTTGTCTTGGTATTGTTGGTAGTTATCCCGGAAGCTTTGCGCTTCCTTGGTGCAGCCGGGGGTATCATCTTTGGGATAGAAGTATAAAACTACGACTTTACCTTGAAAATCCGACAGGGAAACGGTTTTTCCAGTATCGTCGGTGGTGGTAAAGTTCGGTGCGATTGTTCCAACGGTTAAAGCCATAACTCCGATTCCTTTACAAAAGTTAATCTATATTGATCATAAGGGATGAGGGTCACTTCAGCACCCCAAGACTGTCTATAAGCAGGGAGAAGATGAACGTAGGTTGGGTTGAAGCATGAAACCCAACTTCAGCACCCCAAGACTGTCTATAAGCAGGGAGAAGGGAGAGGGGAGAAGAAGTCAGAGCATTTGTACTAAGCTGTCTCAATCAGTTTAAATGTAGTACAACTGAGAAGACGAACAACAAACCCCCAGAATTTGTCCTAGGATAATATTTATCGGCTAAGAGGGGGATAATATGGGGCCATTCTGGTTAAAGGTGAGAACTTTTGGGCAAAATATCTTAATCGGTTTAGGTTTAGTCCTATTAATCGGTTTTTATCACAGTATCAGCGCCAAATCTACCTCATTGATGATTGTTTATCCCCCCGATAATCATCAAACCACGGCCGCTAGAATCTTTTTTATTGGTTCTGCACCTCCATCGGGTCAAGTTTTGCTCAATAATCAACCGATTGAACGCAGTGCTAAAGGATATTTTGCCCCTAGTTTTCCCCTAGAAGTTGGCGAAAATAATTTCACTATTCGCTATCAAAACCAAACTATTAATCGTCAAATAATTCGTCTAGATACTCAAGCAATTATTCCCCAAGGATTAGCTTTTGCTGATAACTCTCTCAGTCCTTCTGTCCATAAGACGAGGTTAGTGGGGGAATGGATTTGTTTTAGTGCGATTGCCACTCCCCAAGCTCAGGTTTCTGTGCAGTTAGGAGATAAAATACTGCCTCTTTTACCCCAACCTCAAAGCACAAAACTGCCTAGTAATGCCGCAGTTTTAACTAATCTTAATCAAGCGAATTCCGAGGATAAAACTGGTTACTATCGAGGTTGTCAGAAGTTTAAGCAAGAGGCTAACTTAGGAAAACCTATTTTTACAGCACAATTAAATAATCGCTCGATTAGCCAACAAGGTCAAGGAGAAATTAACATTATTAGCGATCAAAATTTACCAGTGATTGAAATTATAGCAGACCAAGGAGTAGCTCGCACGGGGCCGGGTAGTAATTATTCCCGTTTAACTCCTTTACCCCAAGGCACGAAAGCGAGAGTCACTGGGAAAGAAGGGGATTGGTTACGGTTAGATTATGGTGGCTGGATTTTGGAGCGAGAAACCCGTTTAATAGTCAATGAGGTCCTAGATAATGCTAATATTCGCGGTCTCTCTTCTCGAAGTATCAATCAAGCAACAGAAATTATTTTTCCCCTCTCCCATCCTGTACCCATCGCCGTGGCACAAGAAGATGATAAATTTATTTTGACTCTCTATAATACTATTGCCCAAACCGATACAATTTTTCTAGTGGATAATCCTTTGGTCAGACGTTTAGATTGGCGACAAATTAACCCAACCACGATAGAATACACTTTTAATCTTAATCAAAAACAACAGTGGGGTTATAGTCTTCGTTACCAGGGGACAAATTTAATCTTAACCCTGGGTCATCCCCCAGAAAAAAGTGCTAATTTACAGGGCAAAGTTATTTTATTAGATCCCGGACACGGAGGTAAAGAAACTGGTGCTGTCGGTCCAACGGGTTACACGGAAAAAGAGATTAATTTAGTTATGTCTAAATTAATTAAACGGGAGTTAGAAAAATTGGGGGCAACAGTTTATTTAACCAGAGAAACTGACATCGACTTATCTTTACCGGCACGAGTAGAGATGATTAATAATCTGCAACCAACCCTAGCACTATCGGTTCACTATAATGCTTTACCCGATGATGGAGATGCCTTAAATACTCAAGGAATTGGCATATTTTGGTATCATCCCCAGGCAGCGGATTTATCGGTTTTTCTCCACGATTATTTAACCAAAAATCTTAACCGTCCTTCCTATGGAGTATTTTGGAATAATTTAGCTTTAACTCGTCCCTATAGTAGTCCTTCTTTGTTATTAGAGTTAGGATTTATGAGTAATCCTCAAGAATTTGAATGGATTACCGATACTCAGGCACAAAAACAATTAGCGCAGGTTTTAGCCGCCGGAATTAGCCAATGGTTTCAACAATCTGGGGTAATTGCTTCCAGTTAAGATTTAATGCCAATATAGAGGTGTGCAGTCGTATGAGGTACAGTGTCACGAGCTATAAACCATGCTAGGCAAGGCTTGGTCTGTATCTCACTCAAGCGCTTACCGCTATAGGACGGACAAAAGCTTAAATCTTTGTGAAAATCAAGTCCTAGCCAGAAAACTGGTGATAAAATGTGCGGAAGTTTTTATTTTAATCTGAGGAAATTAAATCAACTCTATGGAAAAAAATGTTACCAGTGAACAGCAACTGGACAAAATAGCTGATAGTTTACAAGATATAGTGGGTCAGTCCCTAGTAGATATTCTAACAGCGATCGCTCTGTTAGAGAATTCTCTGGATGAGCAAACAGAAGGTAGTTTACCTGAAAATTTGCCAACAATTCACGCCCTTATAGACAATTTGATCGCAGAATTTCAAACCCTTGATCAACAACTAAAAGTTAATTCTTCCCATCAACAGATTTACCGAAATTATCAAGATTTAGCTCAAAAAGCCCACCTCAAGAATCTCGTAGCCAATTGGGTAACGAAAAATAGTCTTGACAAAAGTGCCTGAACCATTGGGGTGGGTGAATTAAATCCCACCCTCGTTATTATTCTTCTCTACCCATGACTAACTCTTTATATATCAGCACGACGGCAACGGGAAGCGGTAGAGCGTTAGTAGCTTTAGGAATCATCGACTTGATTCTCCGCAAAACTAATAAAGTTGCCTTTTTCCAGCCAATTGTTCTCGACTGTTCCGAAGGTCATCGGGACGAAGACATTGACTTAATCCTCAATTATTTTAAATTAGAACAAACCTACGAAGAGGCTTTCGGTTTATGTTACGAAGAAGTGAAGGATTTATTGGTACAACAAAGATTTGATGAAATCATTGAAAGAATTATCAAAAAGTTTAAAAACTTAGAAAAAAAATATGATTTTATCCTCTGTGAAGGTTCCGATTATCTGCAAGAAAATTCCGCCTTTGAATTTGAACTAAATACAGAAATCGCCAAAAATCTCGGCCATCCCATCTTAATATTAGGTAATGCCCACCAGCGCAGTATCGAAGATGCCCTTAGTCCGATCCTGATTTCCTGCGACACCTACCAAGATAAAGGTTGTACAGTGATTGGAATTATTATCAATCAAGCTGAAGAGGAAAAAATAGAGGAATTACGGAAAACCCTGACTAAAATTTTTCCCCCCCAAGAATATGCCCTAGGAGTGATTCCCCATAATGCTAAACTTAGCAGCCCGCGAGTAGCAGAAATCGCCCAACAATTACAGGCAAAAGTTCTCTACGGACAGCACAGATTAGATAGTTTAGCCAGTAACTTTCTGGTGGTGGCCATGCAGATGCAAAATGCCCTAGAGCGGTTAAAAGAAGATAGTTTAATTATCACTCCTTGGGATCGCGGCGATGTGATTATCGGGATGTTACAGGCCCACCAATCGGCCAATTATCCCCAATTAGCCGGTATACTCTTAACAGCAGGTCATAGTCTCAATCCTTCGATCGCCCGTTTAATTGAAGGTTTGCCCGATCCCTTACCGATTCTCTCCGTCACCACCGATACCTACACCACGGCCGAACGCATCCACGATGTGCGAACCACCCTGACCTCGACGGACTACGATAAAATTAACCTCAGTCTGCAGCTTTTTCACAGTAACATCAATCTCGATCGCCTAGAAGCGCAAATTCGCACTTTGCGGACCCAGGGGATTACCCCGAAGATGTTCACCTATAATCTCGTACAACAGGCCAAAGCGCAAAAACGTCACATCGTTTTGGCCGAAGGAACCGAACCGCGCATCCTCCAGGCGGCCACAGTGTTAATCGAACAGGATATCGTCGATTTAACCCTCTTGGGACAACCGGACGAGATCGCAATGGTGATTAAAAAACATGGTATCACCCTCGATCTCGATCGCCTGCAAATTATTGACCCCGTGGCTAGTCCCCATTTTGAAAGCTATGTGCAGACCCTCTACGAAGCGAGAAAAGCCAAGGGAATGAATCTCGATCTGGCCCGGGATTATGCACAGGATGTCTCCTATTTTGGCACTTTAATGGTGTATCAAGGCGATGCTGATGGTATGGTATCGGGGGCGGTGCATACCACTCAACACACGATTCGGCCTGCACTCCAGATTATCAAAACTAAGCCCGATTGTGCGATCGTCTCCTCGGTCTTTTTTATGTGTCTAGAGGATCGAGTCTTGGTCTATGGGGATTGTGCGGTCAATCCCGACCCCAGTGCCGAGGAATTAGCCGAAATTGCCCTATCTTCTGCCGAAACCGCCCAAAAATTCGGAATTGAACCGCGAATCGCCCTGCTTTCCTATTCTTCGGGTCAATCGGGCCAGGGAGAAGACGTGGAAAAAGTACGACAAGCGACCAAAATCGCTAGGGAAAAACGCCCCGATTTGAAGCTAGAAGGCCCGATTCAGTACGATGCGGCCGTGGATAGGGAAGTAGCCGCCCAAAAAATGCCGGGGTCAGAGGTAGCGGGCCAAGCAACGGTGTTTATTTTTCCTGACCTGAATACAGGGAATAATACCTATAAAGCCGTGCAGCGGGAAACGAAAGCTTTAGCGATTGGTCCAATCCTACAGGGATTAAAAAAACCCGTCAATGATCTCAGTCGCGGTTGTACCGTTCCCGATATTATCAATACGGTGGTAATCACAGCAATTCAATCCCAATCTTTTTGAGTTATAGTTATTTCAGAACAGAGAGAGAGTTTACCAATTTTTACCTTGATCGATATTTCCCAAAAACTAGCAATACTTACAAAAACATTATCGGTATTTTCAAGACTATCTCGCAGCGAAACCGGCAAAATTGGGTCATCCTCAGCTAACCAGATAAAGACATGAGTATCTATTAAAGCACTCCTCATTACCTATAGTCCTTAAAGTCTTCTAAGGGAGCATCAAAGTCATTAGCTAAAGGTAAAACGAAAGTTCCTTTTATTGAACCGGCTAAAGTTCTTTTAACAGTTACAGATTCTTTTGCTGCTGGTTTATCTTCTTCTGTTTGGTCAGACTTAGTGAGCAAATATTCAGCATAATGTAAAAGTTCAGTTTTGAGAGCATCGGGCATATTCTCAACTATATTCTTAATCCTGCAATGATTTGGCATTGGGTACTAAAAGCAAGCTGTAAAATCTGTTCATAAACAGGCTGGTTTTTCAATGCCTTCAAATCTTTGAGAAATCTTTTTCGATATTGAACCTTCAAGGTAAATCTATTCCTCCAAATAAGCCAGTGCCTCTTCGATATCTAATAGTGGACTCTGCTGTGCCTCATCCATCGCTTGGTTAAGGCAGTAGTCTTCTATTGCTTCGGTGAACTCTTCACAAGACATATCTTCTTGGGGAAATACTTGTCTCCATAGTTCAATCGGAATAACAACGGCTTTGGGTTGTCCGTTTTGGTCAGTTAGGTATTCTATTGAAAGCATAGACAAGACTTGTCAAGTTTGATAAGTCTATGATATAGCACTACGCGATTACATTAGAAAACGGGTTTCTTTGAGAAACCCGTTTTCTGGAGATAGAATTGGTAAAAAAGCGATATTTGACAAAATCGGGGGGTGATAGGCTTTTTGGTCAGATTTCTCCAAAATTGCCAATGAACACCTTCTCTACCGTTGTAGCTGCTGGTACAGCTAGTGCGATCGCTGTCCTTGGCCTTGCTACTTACCAGTAGTTCACTGGTAGGCTGTGAAGCGCGATAGCGCAACGCACCAATTTAATGATAAAGTTGATGCGTTACGGCGGCTTATTAATTGGTTTTTTGTCAGAGATTATCGCCGCCAACAGGCCCCCTAGTATTAAATACTTACTCATTCTAGCGTGAGGCTCTTGCCGAACCTGTCAGCAGCAGAAATTTCTGGCGGCGGCGTACGGCGAGGGTCCAGAGTCTGGTTTAATTACATACTATGGGTTAACAATTAGTTGTGTATTTAGAGGGAAACTATGGCCAATAAGCCAGAGCGCGTGGTTCTAATCGGTGTAGCTGGGGACTCCGGCTGTGGGAAATCTACTTTTTTACGTCGTTTGACCGATTTATTCGGGGCCGAGTTTATGACGGTGATCTGTTTAGATGACTACCATTGCCTCGATCGCAAACAGAGAAAAGAGGTGGGTGTCACTGCACTCAATCCGAAAGCGAATAACTTTGACCTGATGTATGAGCAGATTAAAGCTCTTAAGGGAGGTCAAGCCATTAATAAACCTATTTATAATCATGAAACGGGGATGATCGATCCCCCCGAAATCATCGAACCGAATAAGGTAATCGTGATCGAGGGACTGCACCCCTTATATGATGAACGAGTCCGGTCCCTATTAGATTTCAGCGTTTATCTCGATATTAGCGATGAAGTCAAAGTTAACTGGAAAATTCAACGGGATATGGCCGAGCGCGGTCACACCTATGATGATGTGATGGCGGCCATTAATTCTAGAAAACCCGATTTCAGTGCCTATATCGATCCCCAAAGACAGTACGCTGATGTGGTGATTCAAGTGCTGCCCACCCAATTACTGGAAGATCACGAAAGTAAGTTACTACGGGTCCGTTTAATCCAGAAAGAAGGGGTAGAAAACTTTGAACCCGCTTATCTGTTTGATGAAGGTTCCACCATCGACTGGCGGCCCTGTGGTCGTAAATTGACCTGCACTTATCCCGGTATTAAACTCTACTATGGTCCGGATGGCTTCTTGGGGAATGAAGTGTCGATTCTGGAACTAGATGGTCAATTCGATAACCTAGAAGAAATGATCTACATCGAAAGCCATTTGAGCAAAACCGGCACTAAATACTACGGTGAAATGACGGAATTACTGCTCAAACACAAGGATTATCCCGGTTCTACCAATGGTACCGGTTTATTCCAAGTGTTAGTCGGTCTCAAAATGCGTGAAACCTACGAAAAACTAATGGCAGCCGAAGCAAAAGTGGCAGCGCCAGTCTAGTTTCTAGTTTTGACTGAACCGGCATCCTATATGGTTAGGGTGCCGGTTTTTTTTAAGCCACTAATCCCGATCGCAGGGCCAGCACTGCCGCTTGAGTGCGATCATCCACAGAGAGTTTATTTAAGATATTGCGGACATGGGTTTTCACCGTGCCGATGGTGATATAGAGTCGGCCGGCAATCTGAGCATTACTAAAACCCCCGACAATCAGAGCGAGAATTTCTAGCTCTCGTTCCGTTAGGGGCGCATTTTCCAGCAATTGGCGATGTTCTGGGTCAATGCCGTGAATTACCACTGTTTGGCTCCCGGCAGCCCCACCGAAGGCAAAATTTTGGCGCACTTGTTGCAGAATAACACCGGCGATCACGGGATCGATCCAAGGATTGCCTTTGTGGGTGGAATAAATCGCCTCGACTAATTTATCGACGCTGGTATCCTTCATACAGTAGGAATCAGCACCAGCACTAAAAGCCGCTAAAACCTGTTCTTGGGTTTTGTACATGGTTAGCATGAGGATCTTCGTGGTCAAGCTGTCTTCGCCGCAATTTTGTTGGAAGCGTCGCATTAACTCAATCCCATCGATGATGGGCAAAGCTATATCGATGATCGCTACATGGGGTTTGGTCTCCTCTAGCAGTTTTAGTCCCTGTAATCCAGTGATGGCTTCTCCCACCACTTGAATACCCTCTCGATGCTGGAGAGCCGCCACTAACCCCATGCGGGTTAAATCGTGATCCTCTATGACGATAACCCGCACTTTATCCATATTTTTTCCCGGTTTTGCTGAACTAGGCGATGATTCAATAATTTTGGCTTTTGGATTATTAGAGCCGTTCCTAAACATTGACTTCACTCCCTTCCTTGAATTCCACTTTCTTATCTTCATTCGGCAATCCCCTGTTTTCAGTTGATTGTATTTTTACTTAATCAAAGCGGCGATGACAAATCTACTTAAACTCCCATAAAATCTACTTAAATCTACCCAACTTTACCCATAATTTTCTCCTTTAATTCTTCTATTATCATATCATGCAAATCTAGATTAGGCAAGAATTAGGCTCTTCTGGTTCCTCTGTGAAAACGAGGTCTACACTAATATAGCAAAGAGCGGGATAGTTAGGACATAATAGAGAAAAAGAAATGAGGAGAAGCTTTCATGGCAGCACCCTATAGTGATGATTTAAGACAGAAAGCAGTGAGTGCCGTAG
>NZ_JACJQV010000198.1 GCF_014696875.1 Microcystis wesenbergii FACHB-1317
CCGATTTCTCACCATTAACTGTAATTTATCAACCCTTTCATTATGGGGATTGTGGTAGATTTTCGCTAAGTACCCATTAAAGTTAGTGTGCCATACTTTCGCTTCGCCACTGTTGGCCAATTCTTGCGTCAGGGTAATCAGGCGATTCTGTAGTTGACAGCGATAAGTTAAAGACATCAAAAAATCTCCGAGTATTTATGCTGTTCAGTCCCATCGTAGGTTGGGTTGAACGATAGTGAAACCCAACATTTTTTAATAATTGAGTTGGGTTTCGTTCCTCAACCCAACCTACAGATTACTTTTGATAGATTTTTTGCTCACGATTGTTTGGGGTAGATGTAATCAAATCAGGTTCATTGTTTTTTACTGCTGCTGCTGTTCCATCACTTCCCGCAAGATGTAGTTAATTTGTGTCTCATATCCTTTCCCTTGAGCTTTTAACCATTCTAATATATCTTGATCTAGTTGGATGGTTAATTGCTGCTTTGATGTCGAAAAAGATACTGTTTCTTGGGTAAAGAATTCATCACCTAATGGCGGAATATCAGAATAATCGATATTCTCATCCGTCATCGCATCAATTCTCTTCAAGTCGCTTTTGATAGATTTTTTGCTCACGATTGTTTGCCTTTCTCATTGAGATTATACGAGTTTTATTAGAGCGAGGGGTATGGACGATTAAGACAACTCGACCTTTCAATTTGCCAAGCGTAATATATCTTATCTCACCATAAACGAAACGGCTATCCTCGAAGGTAACACATTTACCACCAAAAACTAGCGGTGCATCCTCAAAACTCAGTCCGTGCTTCTCTAAGTTAGCGTCGCTCTTGTCTTGATCCCATTCGTACTTCATTGTTTGAGGTAGATTCGTTAATATTAGGTTCCAAGGTAGCGCCTTGACACAAGGGATCAAAAATGATCCAGAAACCGGGTTTGTCAAACAAATCCGGTTTCTTAAACCCTTTCCTAAACAAACCCGGTTTCTAAACAAAAAGCTAGGAGTAAGGTTTTATCATCGGTTGTTAACTTATTTAAATCCTCCCGCTCTAAAAATTCTTTGAGATCTTCCTGCAATGGCGTTTCTGTCTGTTGTAAATATTCTTCCAATGGCTGAAAAAAAGGCGGAAAAGGCTGCCAATTTTTATAATCGATCGATACCTTTTCCACTCCATCTGTCGCCACACAAATAAAGGCAACTGGCTCGGTTAAAATTTTTATTTGCATCTCCTCCAAAGCATTACTAGAAGTAACAAAAGTGGTTTCATTGATGTATTCTCCCTTGTCAGGCTGAAACAATAATTGATAATTTCCCCCCAGAGGTTTGAACACAATAAAACCATCTCCTATCTGCATCGCCGCTAATCGTTTTGAAGTAACCAAAACAACCAGTAAAGTTGTCGCCAGATCATTAATGTCTAACTGTTCTTTTTCGGCTTCTTCTTGGAGAATTTGCTGAACATAAGCCAACAGTTGCCGGAATATTTCCTTTAATTCCGCTTCAGTTCCAGTGGCAGCTAATGCTGTTTTTTTGAGCTTTTCCTCTAAAAATTGCAGCGCTGCTTTAACTGTTATTTTCGCACCGAAATCCGAATGTTTTGCACTACCGGCCCCATCGGCCACGGCTCCAATCAAAACATCCTGACCCAATAATTTATAAGCACCGTAATCTTGACAGGGTAATCCCGTTTGGACGTGAAAACTACCGACCACCGACTGACATAATGTTCTCCACATAATTAACTGTCCTCTAGGTGGTAATTTGTCCCCAATTCACTGGTGGTAAATCGATCGCTTCTCCAATTTTACCACCAGAAACTCGTTTCATTGAGTTACTTAACCACTGAAATAAATCCCGAAAATCTAAACCATTGAGTAACACGGGGGGATTATTAGAAATCTGTTTGAGCGTCTCCATATCAGCACCCTGAACACCTACAGAAAAAAATAAAACCCGATTTTCTGCTTCTCCTTGTTTTACCCGTTGCGCCGCCAGATTCCATTGATCCGTAGGCGCACCATCAGTAATTAAAAATATCCAGGGACGATAATATTGGATACCATAACTTTTATAAATCGCCTTACGATCTTCGATTAAATCTAAAGCCAATTCAATCGCTTCTCCCATGGGGGTTAAGTCTCCTGCGGTTAAAGTCGGTGGCGTAAATTGGTCAATCCCGACAAAATCTTGCACGGTTTTAACCCCTCCATTACCAAAGGTGACAATGGCGGTTTCTACACTCAACGTCGCTTGGGTATCCCGCATCACATCCTCCTGAAAGGTTTTGATACCATCATTGAGAGCCTTAATCGGTTCTCCTGCCATTGAACCAGAGGTATCCAGTAGTAATACCACAGGACAGCGATTTTCCTGATTTTCGACAAATTCAGCCACACCAATCGGCATTTTTTTCAAGCCTCCTAATTTTTTGAACTGGGGGAACTATGGGAGTTGTAGGAATTGGGATTATCCACTTTTTGTCCTATTATATTATCTCTGCCAGTCCCATCAGAAAAGACATCTTTCCCTTAAGCTGAACGCAGGATTTGAGGCTCTTCTCGACTTTGTGTGATAATTTGCGCTTATAGAATAGTGAAATGCTTATTGAGCAAGACTTGTAGGACTATTTTGCAGAAGAAACTCTCAGTATAGACCTCGTTCCCACACGGAAACGAGAAGAACCGGATTTGATTTTTGACTATTAGTCGCAGGGTTTGTTGCAATTCCTCGCGACTGTGAATTTCCTCCAGACGGTGAACGGGAACACCTTGATCGAAGAGAATTAAAGTAGGCAGACTACGCAGACGAAAACTATTAGCTAATTTAAAATTATTATCGGCATTGACACCGACTAATTCAATCGCACCTTGACAGTCATTTTGCCAAGACAAGAGGGTGGGTTGGATTAAACGACATAAACCACACCAGGGAGCCCAAAAATACACGAGGACGGGACGAGAAGACTCTAAAACTAGCTTAGGGAAGCTCTCTTCGTTGACAGATAGCATCATGTCTAAACCGATTTTATGAAAACTTAATTTTGATATAGAAACCATCTTACACCAATCGGGATCAATAGGAAAGGGGTTGGGAGCAAAATCACCAATAAATTTTACCTGTTGCTTGTATTAGCCAAGGATGACCCCACCAGAGGAGTAAAATAAACCCTGTTACTCCTAGATAGGCAGGACGAAGGAATTCTTGCCACTTTAGGCTTTGCCGACCATCGATAATCGCTAAAAAGGGGACCACCGAGGTGCGTTCTTTGATCTTTAAAAATGCCTCTCCGTAACGGTCTTCTAATCGGCGATCGCCATGCCAGACAGCAAAAAGATGATGAGCAATTAAACCGAGAGAAGTTAATAGGGTAAAGCTTGTCCCTAACCAGAGGGTATGGGCAATACACCAGATCACCTGTCCTACCATCTGGGGATGACGGGTGACGCGCAGGATGCCGGTTTCGTAGAGATGAACCTGGGGTTTTTGGATAGCGGCGATCTCCAGCAGGTTAAAGGTGGCAGGATAGAGAAAGAAAAAAGAAATGGCCGAAAGTATCCAAACTAGGGTTTTTACTCCGGTTACTCCCTGTACTTGCCAGAGAAGCAAACCATCATAACGATGATTGAAGAAATAAACTACTAAAATCACGGCTAGAGGGATACTCACAAGGGCAAATAATACCCGATACAGTCGCGCACCGATGATAGCTTCTCCTCGCGTTCGTAAACTGGCTAATCCGCTATGGGCAACAGCAAAACCCAGTAGTAAACCTAACATGATCCAATGACTAGCAAATGCCACTTTTACCCTCTTGATTGACTAAAACCTTTCATAGTAACCGTTGGCGTGGTTGGGTTTTCTGCCTCAACCCAACCCACCTATTATATTACCCCCAACTCTGCCTGCTTCATCATTGACACTCCCGTCGCACTCATGCGAGGGATTCTTGGTTCATCGAGTTTCCTTAATCTGACAGGACGTATCCAACATTCGCCAGAGGGAATCTCTCCCCCCCCCGACATCGGGGGGGTGGGGGGCAAGGGGGGGGTTTCGGTGTGTCCCACCGTACTTAGTCCTCTTTTCAGAATATTGATAGCGGCGTTAATATCTCTATCTTCTACATAGCCACAATCGGGACAAATATGGGTTCTTGTAGATAGAGATTTAGGGACTTTTTGACCACAATTAGAGCAATTTTGATTGGTGTTATGGGGTGATACTGCCACTGTCGCCTTACCCTTGCGATAGTATTGCGGTATCTCTACTGTTTCCCCAAATGTTAGCGTAGAAAACTTTGAAACCTACATCCAATCCCACACATTTCTTTGTTGGTTCTAGGGGTTTGGCATATTCCCGAATATCAACGCTAAGGCAGAATTGGACATAATAACCATCCGCTCGTTTAACAATTCGGCGTTGCTGATTTAGGGTATGATTAGGGATGAAGGCGATCACCCAAAAATAACCCTTATCAAGCTCAGAAATTAGGCAATGTCCTGAATCTCAATCCAATCATATCAATAAAAATGGTCATAAAAAAGGAAAACAGAACTATATTTGTGTGAACGGCGGAAGACAATTTATAGAGGGTTATGAACCCCAGAGAGGTTATTTTTGAAGAAATGAAACGGGAAGGTCTGAAAATGTAGGTTAATGGTCTGGGTTTTCGAGCCATTGAAAGGGTTAAAAACGTCCATCATCCGACAATTATGAATTGGGTTAAACAAGTCGGCAAACTCTTACCGGATTATTA
>NZ_JACJQV010000199.1 GCF_014696875.1 Microcystis wesenbergii FACHB-1317
CGGGGCAAGCAAAGCAAGGCATTTTAAAAATTTTTCAGATATTTGTTCTGAGAAATTGACTGAAAACCTTGCCAGATAAGGATTTGATTGAATGACATTTGCGAGAATGAAACAGCCCTACCCAAACCCCGGAGCGCCTGAGGTTAACTGTGAGATGTTTACACGCGATTGTTCATATTTTTGTACCAATTTAAGAGCCACCGATAATTGCTGATTGTCAGTATTTCTGCACCGGTGCGATGAAATCTAAGCGGCGATCGCATCATCAACAATCTCTAAGTAGTGCCTCACCTCAAATCTAGAGAACTAACCCTTTCTTAATACCATAATTCGGGGATCAGGTCATAGTAACCAGCTTGTTGGGGTGGGTAAATACCCGCTTCGATTTTTTCGATAATAGTCGGCCAAGCTTGCCTAAAAGCGGCAGAACGCTCGTTGGGGTGCAAAGTCCAACCCTTGGCATTGGTGAGAGTGGCGCGATAGTAGTTGCTTTGTTCTAGGGAGCGAGAAACCATAATTTCCCAAGAATCAAGTTTTCCTTTCCCGGTCAAAATATTGCCCCAAGCTTTTAAACCATCGGGTAGATTATCGAGAAAGGTATTTTTATAAGAGCGCCAGAGGGGGGTGATCGGTAAAAGGCGATCATAGCGACGACAATTAAGTAAATAGGCACGGCTGCCAAAAAATTTAAATTGATAGAATCCGTCGGGATTTTTCGTGCAAGGATGGGGAGAATCAATCGTACCATCAGGCCGGGGTGGGCCGGACAAAGGACGCACAAACATCATTTCTGGATGGGTTTCCATTAACTCGATCCCTTCGCGGATCCAACTGTAATCCGGTTCTTGGTAGAGCATCATGTCACTGTCATAATGGACCATATAATCACTGCGACATGCCTCGATTTTGAAGATCGAGCCGAAAATCGGATAACCTTTGTAGTTATGGGTGGAACGGAGGGGACTGCCGAAATGCTTTTGATAGATACGCTGACGATAGCTGGGATCGTAGTTAAAATCCACTAGGCGATCGATTATGCCATCTTCAACTAATTTTTCAGCACAGGCTCTTAATTCCTCCATTGTACCCAGTCCGGGGCGATTAACCTTTTCCCCGCTTAGAGGGGCCGTATCAATAGCGAGTACCTTTTCCTGGAAGGGAAACTGACTCATTTTGACTAGATGGGGAATAGTGTTCATCATAAACCAGACATCGGTTCGCGCTGTAAAAAACCAGAGCGAACAACTTGGTAATCCCATTTTGTATAAACCTCACTTTTGTTTGGGTCTTAAATGGGATACATTATAGGGGAATCTTAGCGACAAGTTGACACAATTCCTGATGAACCTATGACTATAGCCCTCGATCGCTTACCCCAATCTTGGCAGGGTTTAACCCATCGTTTAACTTATAAGTATTTTCAGGTACGCATTGATACACCCAAAGACCCCTATAAAATTCTCTTTCGTCCCCAACCCTATCAGGTTTTATTTATTCTTAGCCACATGCGATCGGGTTCGTCTTTATTGACCCATATCCTCAATTCTAATCCTGAAATTATCGGTTTTGGCGAAACTCATCTGGTTTATGAGAGTGAACAGGATTTTAAAACTTTAATGTTTCAACTCTACTGGCGTTTGAAAGATTTAAACATGAATCATAAATATATTTTAGATAAAGTTCTTCACGATCAGAAGTTTTTAGATCATAGTTTTTTGCAATCTGATGGGGTTAAAACCATATTTTTACTACGAGAACCGCAACGCACTTTAGCTAGTATTCTAGATATTAAACCCCATCAAAACGAGCAGCACGCCCTGGGTTATTATACCGGTCGTTTAGCCACCTTAGAAAGTTATGCTCGTTTAATTAACAGCAAAGAAAAGAGTTTATTTATCACCCACGATCAAGTATTAAACCAAAGTCAGTTGGTTTTTAATAGTTTACAGAGTCATCTCGATACGAAAACGGGATTTTCTGAAGAATATCGAGTTTTAAAAACCACTGGTACTCGTGGTATAGGAGATTCTTCCGAGAATATCAAAGCGGGTAAAATTATTAAACAAGCCAGAAAATTAGATATAGAAATTTCCGACGCTGTTTTAACCCAAGCCCAAAAAGCCTACGATCGATGCTACGAAACCCTCAGCCATTATTGTCATTGTATCTAAGCTGAATTGGGGATTAGTAATAGCTTTCATTCTCTCCTCCGAGTGCTAAGAAAATCCCCCTAACTCAACTCTAAGTTGAGCTTTTAGCCAGTCAGATTAGCCTTCAATATTAGCAATTGTAAAGCCCATCTGACACTCGTAGAGATTGGGCTGTTGGCTGCCCCCTTTGCCCAAGGAGTGACCACAGCCTAGTTTACCCTCTCGCCACCGGGGTTGCCCCTGCTGGTTGGCTAAAAGACAGCCCTGACAGACAGAACCCGGATCGAGAATGTGTTCGTCGGTTAAAATCACTAACATGACGTTCACCCCCATTAATCTCCGATCATTTTTGTCTCTATTGTAAGGGGTTTTTTCTGAGATGTAGTGATGCGCTATACAGTCCTTCCCCTTTCCTAGCCGTCACTTAACCTGACGGTATATATTAAGAAAAGCAACAAATACTTTACAGATAAACAAAAGTATGCAGCAAATTCTAGGATTAGAGACACAAGCAAAAATCTGGCATTGGCGGGGATTCAAAATCACCTATCAAAGTGCGGGGGAGACAGGGCCAGCGATCGTGCTTGTGCATGGATTTGGGGCATCTTGGGGACATTGGCGGAAAAATATCCCCGTTTTAGGCGAAAAATGTCGCTGTTTTGCCCTAGATTTAATTGGTTTTGGCGGTTCCGACAAACCCGAACCAAAAAACCAGATCGATTACACTTTCGAGACTTGGGGGGCGCAAATTGCCGATTTTTGTCGGGAAGTGGTGGGTGGTCCTGCTTTTTTGGTGGGTAATTCCATCGGTTGTGTGGCTATTATGCAGGCTGCCGTCGCTCATCCCGATTTTGTCCTTGGGGTGGCGGCGATTAATTGTTCCCTCCGACTACTGCACGAAAGAAAACGGGGGGAATTAGCCTGGTATCGTCGTTTCGGCGCGGATTTTGCCCAAATAATTCTAAAAAATAAGGCAATTGGGGCTTTTTTCTTCCAACAGATCGCTAAACCCCAGACAGTGCGTAAAATTCTCCTGCAAGCTTATCGGCGCTCGGAAGCGGTAACGGAGGAATTAGTAGAAATAATCTTAAAACCCGCCAGAGATCCAGGAGCGATCGAGGTTTTCCTCGCTTTTACCGGTTATTCTGGCGGACCACTGCCGGAAGACCTACTGCCGATTCTCCCCTGTCCGGCTATTCTGCTTTGGGGTAGCGAGGATCCCTGGGAACCATTGTCCTTGGGCCAAGAATTAGCACGATTCCCGACAGTAAAACAGTTTATCCCCTTAGCCGGTTTAGGCCACTGTCCCCAGGATGAAGCCCCAGAAATAGTTAATCCGATTTTATTAGACTTCCTGCAAGCTCCTATCTAAGTCCCTCTAGTAACCAGAAGACCTCGTATTAATGGGTTGTTGAATGGTGAAGCCTCGGTTAGTAGTTTGAGGGGGAACTTGATTGGGGGTGCCATTATTGTTAGGTGGCATTTCTTGATTAGGATAACCAGTGACGTTAGGTTGATTGCCATAGACGGGGGCCTGATATACGGGGGGTTGATAATAGTTGGATTGGTTGCTAGAGCCAGGTACCGGGTTAGGGTTGGCATTATTCTGGAAGGGTAGGGGCGGAACATTTTGTTGATCAGGGGAATAATTTCCCTGGGGGTTGACTTGATTCGGGTTGCCCCCGGGGTTGAGATTAGGAGAATTATTCAAGTTAGCAGTCCGCGAGCGCTTTTCGATTTCCCTTTGTAAAGGATAATTGCTATTGTTGCCACTAATCGGTTGCACTTGAATCGGTTGCAGACTTTTACTAGCCTTCGGTGGCTGATTTTGCTTAGTCTGCGGCATTAACGGGGCGAATAAAGAGGGTTCCTGGTTGTTATTGGGATTAGTATTTAAAGGCTCAAAAGTACCAGTCGAGGAAGGTTTCCTCAGGGGAGCGGTATTATTATCGACAGGAATGGCCGGCAGTGGTACAGCAATGGGGGGAGGAGAATCGGTAATCTGGTCAGCCCGGATTTCCCGTTCCTCCAAGGACATTCTTGGGGTATCTGATACCGAACCCAACCATTGAGGATTCTGTTGATATACCCAGAAAGCAATTAGAGCCAAGGAAAATATCCCTAACGGTAGCCAAAATAAAGGTTGGGCAAAGGGTTTTAATCCTGCCAAGAAATAGCGCATGGAAGAAGAATCTTTATAGCCACTCATACCGCTTCACTCTCTATAGGTTCTCCTCTATGCTATCAAATCACAGTTATCAGTGATCAGTTATCAGTGATCAGTTATCAGTGATCAGTTATCAGTGATCAGTTATCAGTGATCAGTTCACTGAGAAAACTCCCCACACCTCCCTGCCCCCCCGATGTCGGGAGGGTTGGGGGGGCACACCCGTTACAGTAGAGCAGGAAGTCGCCTTCCCACCCCCTGCTTCAAAACCGGACTTACGACTTTCGCCGTATCCGGCTCCTGAGTAACTAGGCTACTGTCATTAGTAGAATAATAATGGGAATTATTATTTCCTTGTCTATTCAACTCTCTTGGCTGTATCCCCACCAGACAAGATTGTTGGTTTTAGGGCGTATATGACCGTTGATTGTTGCTTAGACTTCCTAGTTACCCGTCCTTTGTCAGCATATCTTTGATATTACTCAAAGCCTTGGCTTTTAAGGACATCCTCTCCCTCTATTGACTTGCGGATGGTTTCCTACTGCCCCGAACGGGCAGAGTCAATCAGGGTTACTTCGTTCCCTATAACCATTGGTTGAACCGTATTTGATGATACTGTCCACAACAGAGTAACGGGAATGCCTTACTGATAGTGGTATGAGCTATCAGCCCCAACTCTGTTAACTTTTGTTTCGAGCCTGTCAGCCTTTTGGCTCGTGGGTGTTGACGATGGTTAATTCGTATCTTCGCCCCAGGGCTATCGATATGTTCTGGCTCAACGGGTTTCTGATTTAGGCTATCAGATACCGCTTTTTTTCCTCGCTCACTACCTCAGATGTACCAAGTCTAAAGCAGCAGGAAATGCCGTCACTCTAGGCATCTAGAGGACAGGACTAAGGTTATTACTAACCCGCACCTGTAGGGTTATAAAGTTATCAAGGTACTACATTTACCAAGCGGCTAATCCTCTAAACGTCTTACTGTCTAGTTTCTAGCCAACGAATCGCACCACACCCTACACCCTACACCCCACACCCCACACCCCACACTGTTCACCGAATAGGTACTGATACTATTTGGGAACGATTGTCAAACAATTGTAAAACTTCGTTATATTTAAGGAACATTTGAGAGACTAAGGAGCAGCGGAGTTGTGGCTTTATACGCGGATTTGCATCGGCATTTAGGGGGATCGGTAGTACCGAGAATTCTCTGGCGCTACTTTCACAGACATGAGCGGGATTTAGCGGCCAAATTCCCAGAATACCCCGCTTTTGAGGAATTTTACACCCGCGAACGCAATAGTTTAGATGAGTATTTAGAATTACACACCCTTGTGGAAAGTGTTCAAACCGCCCAAACTTTGCCCTATTTTATCTATCGTCTGATTCGCGGTGCTTACATCTTCGAGAATCTGGCCTATTTAGAATTGCGCTATACTCCTTACTATCGCACCGACGAACATTTGAACCAAACAGAGCGCATCGAGCAAATGCGATCGATTGTCGAGATCGTTGGTCAAGCCTCGAAAATGAGCGAATATCCGATTATTACCAGTCAAATTCTCTGTATGCACTCGCGACTTCCCTACGAAATCAACAAAGCGATCGTTGATCTGGCCCTAGGGATGAGAGAATACGTCTGTGCGATCGATATTGCTGGGGGTGATTCCTACTACCAAACTCGACTAGAGGAATTTGCTGGTTTATACAGTTATGCCAGGGAAAACGGTTTAAATACCACCGGCCATCTTTACGAAACAAAGAACGGTTGTTATCCCCAATTACTGCCCTATCTGCAAAGAATTGGTCACGGTATTCAAATTCCCCTACAATACCCAGAATTGCTGCCGGAAGTTGCCCGTCGTCATCAATGTTTAGAAGTCTGTCCCACCACCTATTTAAAAACTGGTACCCTTGAGAGTTTATCGCAATTAAAGATAGTCTTCGATCGCTGTTTGGAAGCGGGGGTTGATATTGCTATCTGTACCGATAATGCTGGTTTACACAATGTCCGGCTGCCCTTCGAGTACGAAAATTTACTCACCCTAGATGTGATCGATTTCCGACAATTACAAGCTTGTCAAGATGCGGCTTTTCGCCATGCTTTTGCTTGGCCCTATAGTCAAAAACCCGCCTCACTTTTAACCGGTTTGTTATCAGTGGATAATGCCAAATTACCGGTTTATCAGTAACAAAATTAACCTTAGTTCGGGTTAGGCAAATTCTTTACCGCTCCCGAACTATAGCGTTTTTCCACTCTCCTGCATCTGGTTTCGGTAATTCTACTGAATCTTGATTAAACTTAACCCAAAGAGAGTATAAGTACAGAGAGAACCAAGACCGAACATCAGGGAACGAGCGATCGGGATATTAGTGATATAAAAAAGGGAAAATAGAAGCCGGAGGATCACGAAAGCGATCGCACAGGCAGCGGCCAGGGATGAGGGGACTCCCGTGACGTAGGCCATGAGAGCGGCAGCACTATAGATCATAAAGGTTTCAAAACCATTTTGATGAGCCCAAGTTGCTCGTTTAGCGTAGTCTGGGAGTTGCTCGAACATGGCCCGGGGGGCGGAGGTATCGTAACCCACCTTAGCTCTAGCGTAGGCCACCAGCAGAAAAGGTAGATAGACAGAGATAGCGGCAGCCACGATCGAATAGAGAAGAATGGCACTGACGGAGAGATTCATCGCTGAATTTAGTCAAAATAAAATAGGGTAACTAGCTTGCGTTGATCTTCCGCTTCCGCGCAGGTTTGCAAAAGGGTTTGACTGTCGTGGAAAGCAAAACAGATTAACTGTTGACAACGATTGATAATCTCCCGATTACAGAGGCTGCTGGCTTCCCCTAGGGATAGATGGTCATTTTCGGGACATTCCACCAGATGGATAACCTGCTGGAGTTGTTCTTGGGATTCCAGGGGCTGGCGATCGAGACTTTGGGGTAAGATCACGGTTAACAGATTAGGATCTGCCCGCATTGCCCCCTTAATGACGGCGGAATTGGTTCCCGTCGCCCCGGAGGTCATAATCCGATTGCCCGCCAGCACGAGGGCATAGGCCATCATTTCGATCAATTGCTGGTGGGTGATGGGAACGTGACGGGAACCCAATAAGGCGACGCGCTTAGAACCGGTCTGCTGAATGGCGGCTAGTTCTTGAGCTAGAGTGTCTAGGGTGTTAGTGGTATCTACAGATTGACTCAAAGACTTTTACTGCAAATTCGGACTGATTAACCGTCCGTTATTGTAGCATCGAATTGTCATGATTGGAAATTTGGACTAAAAAACCCCAGATGCTCATCGAGGTGTCCTTTCTGTGGCCCCCTTGAGCCGTCAGAAATTGTTATCGATGCAGAAGTGCCTCTAGATTCTGCGGTAAGATGGGTGCATAGACGATATTTACCCCAGAGCCATGACCACTTCTCCTGTTCCTCAAGGGGACGATTTTAGCGATCGCCCAATCCGTCCCGTACAGTATCGGGATTTGGAAGACATTGAAGCTTTAACCCTAGATGACTTCGATGAGGATATTGATCGTCGCGCCCAAAATTTCCGCACGCAGGTGCAACGGGTGCGGCCTTGGTTTGGGTTGTTTAAAATTCTCAGTTTTTTTCCCAATCCTCTGCAACACCGTTTTCATGTCTATGTGGCCGAGTCCCTGGCCAATCGGGGAGAAGAAGGGAAAATTCGCGGGGCCATCCAAGTCACTCCTTTTAATAGTAGTCGCAGCACTTGGCGGGTGGAACAGGTGCGGGTGCATCCGGCGGAGTCTTTAGGCGAACCCAAGGGCATCGGGGCGCAATTACTGCGTTATTGTCTAGAAACGGTTTGGGAAGCGCGCACCTGGGTGTTAGAGGTTAATATCAATCAAAAGGACAGTTTAGCCCTTTTTCGGCAACACGGTTTTCAGCCTTTGGCAGAATTAACCTATTGGTCTTTACCGCCGCAATTATTACAGGAATTGAGCAAACAAGAGGCAGATTTACCGAATTTACTGCCTGTGAGCAATGCTGACGCTCAATTGCTCTATCAGTTAGATTGTGTGTCTATGCCACCGTTACTGCGTCAGGTATTTGATCGCCATATCCAGGATTTTAAAATCAGTTTAGTTGATAGTTTGTTCGGTCGCTGTCAAAGTTGGTGCGGCGGTCCGCAAATTAGTCGCGGTTACGTTTTTGAACCACAACGAAAAGCGGCGATCGGTTATTTTGAATTAATCCTATCTAACCAAGATGAGCGACCCCATCAAGCGAAATTAATTGTCCATCCCGCCTACACTTGGCTCTATCCTAAGTTATTGATCCAGATGGCCCAGATCACGCACAAGTATGTCCCTCGATCGCTAGAGTTGATATCGGCTGATTATCAGCACGAAAGACGGGAATATCTGGAACAATTGGGAGCAATCCGCAGTTCCCACACCCTGATGATGTCGCGCTCGGTATGGCACAAAATCCGCGAAACTAAGCCGGAAAATTCCGCCCTGGCAGAAATGCTGCAGGGTTTACAACCGGTGCCGCGAACTCCTATCCCTAGTCGGATGTCTTGGTTAAAATGGCCTAATAATCCCCCCCTAGACTCCCTCGACAGTACGGGGGAACTTCCCCCAGTCAAACCGCCCTCGGAACCCCCCGATCAGGGGCATCCAGTGTGATGGAAAGAGTCGCCGCTTTGGGCTTAGATATCGGCAAAAAACGGGTAGGAGTGGCAGGCTGTGACGGCACCGGTTTAATCGCCACCGGTTTGACCACGATTATCCGTTCTTCCTTTGTTGCTGAGGTAGCACAGTTTGAGGCGATTGTCAAGGAAAGAAATATTAAGATTTTGGTAGCGGGACTGCCCTATACCATGGCGGGAGAGTTAGGATTTCAGGCTAAACAGGTACAAAAATACGCCCAGAAACTAGCGATCTGCTTGGATTTGCCCCTCGAATACATTGATGAGCGTTGCACGTCCCTAGAGGCGGAAGAATTCTTAAAAGCCAAAAAACAGTTTTCCTCTTGGGATAAGGGAGCGATCGATCGGGAAGCGGCGGCGATTATTTTACAACAATGGCTTGATCGCCGACGGCATCGACAACGCATCTAAAAGCAGTTGTCATCGCCCGTCTCGCTCTTGGCGAATCAATACCGTACTGTCTAGCCATTCCACATCATTGGGGAATTCCCGATAGCGTTGTTTGACTGCCTCGATCAAAGCGGGAATCGACTGGCAGCGGCGATCGGGAGTTTGAGAGTTTTCTGGCGATGCGGACAAGTTCGGACTAGCTTCTGATTCCGGCGACGACAAGAGACGTGTGGCTAGAAATTCGGTAAAATCCAAGACCTCTCTCTGTTTGTCTGGCGGCAAATCACGCCATCTCGATAGCAATAACTGTTCGCTGTTCATCAAAAGAATCCACTAAGAAACTCGGTCACTGATTGAACGAACAAAACTGATAACTGATAACTGATAACTGATAACTGAATTTAGATAGACACTTCGCTTAATTCGCGAGTGAGATGATCAAAGGGTTCAGCGATCAAAGAGGTGTCGGCAATACCCGCCTCAACAGCCATGGTTTGAATCATTTCGCTCATGATTTGGATACCGCGCACCGTCGGACCGATGGGAACACCGAGGGAATTATAGGTTTCCCGCAGTCCTTGCAGTACCCGCTCATCTAGAACATTAGTATCGGCAGCCACCAGCGCATAACTGGCATAGCGGAGATAGTAATCCATATCCCGCAGACAGGCAGAATAACGACGGGTGGTGTAGGCATTACCCCCGGCGCGGATCAATTCGGGAACTTCTTCAAATAGACGAATCGCCGCCCCACGCACGAGCGCCGCCGAATTAGCGTTAATGAGGGCGGCGGCAGCTAGACGGGCAGTTCCCGAGGCAAAATATTGTTTAAGATTATCGATCGCATCTCGATCGAGATAACGTCCGGTGACATCGTATTTTCTAATCAGGCTAGTTACCGCGTCTCGCATTATTAAGTTTCTCCCAACAGCAATAAAGACATTTTTGAGTTTCGCTTTATTTATAATCTCACAGGGTTGAACTTCGGGGGACATCCCCAGTCTAACTCTCTTGCTTGTCTAACAATTTGTTGTTTTTTTGAGACATTTCTTTACATTTAAGGCATTGGCTGGACCGGCGCTGGGTGGCGGAATTATCCTTTATTAGTCGAGGTAGTGGACGAGGCACTCAAAATAACGAGATTATCCCGATGAATAATGGTTTCTGCGGCCATATAACCTAATAAACTGGCAATACGCTCGGAATGTTGACCTTTCACTCGATCGATCTCCTCACTACTATAATTAACAATTCCCCGGGCCAATTCCCGGCCTTCTCGATCGCACAATTGCACCGATTCCGAGGCGCTAAATTCCCCCTCCACTTTGGTAATCCCGGCCGCGAGGAGAGATTTTCCCCCCTGACAAATGGCTTGAATCGCCCCCGCATCGAGATAGATTTGACCCATGGGCATTAGTCCGTAGGCGATCCAGCGTTTGCGGGCGTTATCACTGCGTTTTTGTGCTTCAAAACGGGTTCCGATCGCCTCTCCTGCCATAATTTTTAAGATATTGCTGGGCTGCCGTCCCCTAGTAATCGCCATTTCTACCCCGGCGCTGGTGGCAATTCGGGCCGCTGCCAATTTAGTCGCCATACCCCCGGTCCCCCACTGACTGCCACTACTACCGGCATCGATCGATAGTTGCGCTAATTCCGCGGGAGTAACTCGGGCAATGGCCGCCGCTTCGGGAAATAACCGCGGATCGGCACTGTAGAGGCGATCCACATCGGTGAGGATAAATAACCAGTCAGCCTCGATTAAACTGGCCACAAGGGCTGATAAAGTGTCATTATCGCCGAATTTTAACTCATCGATCGCCACCGTGTCATTTTCGTTGACAATGGCAATCACCCCTAATTCAAACAAAGCCTGAAAGGTATTATAGGCGTTGACATAACAGGTGCGTTCCATCAATTCGGGACGGGTGAGCAAAATTTGGGCGATCGGTTGACCAAGACTGGTAAAGAGGTCATCATAGATCCGCATCAGACGACCTTGACCGACGGCAGCGATCGCTTGTTTGAGGGCGATTTTTTTCGGTCTTTCCTGTATTCCCAGACGACGGCAGCCCACCCCGACGGCCCCGGAAGATACTAATACCACCCGATGACCGGCAGCGCGCAACCGGGTGAGGACTTCCACTAAAGCGGCGATCGTGGAGAGGGATAATTGGCCGGTTTCATTATCGGTCAAACTGGAAGTACCGATTTTGATCACTATGGTTTGGTTCATCGTCAAGGCGCTTTTTTTGGAGGTTTTGCTAAGTAGGTAGGCGTTAAAAATTATCAGACACCCCCGTTATCAAGGGTAGGGTTGATTCATGAATCAACCCTACCTTATTAAGGGGGGCAGGGGGGATCGAACCTAAAATCGATTTTTAATTTAATTATAACCAGCTACTTAGATAGCCAAAGCTTTGATGGCAACTTTAATTAAAGTATAAAAACGGGGTTCAGTGACGTTGACTTCTCTAGCTTGTTGCCGATTTTTGCCTAATAAACCAATGCGCTGCCCTTTCTGCACGACTAAAATATCGCCCTGTTCATTTTTGATGCGAATCTCGTTTAAATCACCCCAAAAACTACATTGATACATTTTATCGGCGTGCATAAAAATTGCTTTTTTAACATTATCATTTTCTTGGGGTAATCGCACTCCCACTAATTCAATTTCTATGGTTGTATTACCATTCCAAGTATTTTCTTTGAGTTTATAGGCAATATCTAAACGAGTTGGTAAAGGACAATATTCGCCCCAACGCCATGCTAGGGCTTGAATTTTGGTATCATCCCTTTGAGCCAGCAATAATTTTAAATGATTTTTTCCGATGGTTTTCTGTTCCACTACTCGCACGTTAGGAGTCCAAAAAACGGGTAATTCATTGCCGATTCCCCAGGGTTGCAAACTATCAATTTGTTGAAAAAGTTCCAGGGTAATTTGTTTAAAGTCGATGATAGTATCAATTTTAATTAAAGGTTTTAATTGTTCTATTTGTAAAATTTTGTGAGAAAATTGACTTAATCTTTGTTTAAATGCTAGTAAATTAGCTGTGGGTAAACTAAAACCCCCCGCCATTTTATGACCGCCAAATTTTCCTAGTAAATCTTGGCAAAATTGCAGGGCTTCAAAAACGTGAAATTCTTCAATTCCTCTGGCAGATCCGCGAATTTTACCCGCATCTTCTTCCTCGTAAGTACCGATAAAAACTGGCACTCCGTAGCGTTCCACCAAACGGGAGGCCACAATACCAATTACCCCATGATGCCAATCTTTTTCCACTAATACTAAAACTCGATCTTGTTGCCAAAGAATCGGAGTTTCTTCCACTAATTTAATCGCTTCTTCTTCAATTTTTTCGCACAATTCTTGACGGGTACGATTAATTTGTTCGCACTGCATCGCTCTTTCTAAGGCAATTCCTGCCTCATCGGTGGTTAATAATTCAATAACTATCTGGGGATCACCAATTCTGCCAATGGCATTAATTCTCGGCCCCAATTTAAAGCCAATATCATCCGGTTGTAATTGCTTTTGTTCCTCGCTAATTCCCGCTATTTGCATGAGGGATTGAATCCCGACTAATTGGGATTTGGGTAATTTTCTTAAACCCCGTTTTAACCAGCGACGATTTACCCCGATTAATGGGGCTAAATCTGCTATAGTGCCTAGGGTAAATAATGCTAATAATGACTCGGTTAATCCCTGTAATTTACCCATTTTTTGGGCAGTTGTCACCGCTAAAATATAGGCGACTCCCACCCCCGCTAATCCCTGATAGGGAGAGTTCGGGGTTAATAATTTCGGGTTGAGAATAGCGGAGGCATTTGGTAAAATTGGCGGCAGATCGTGATGATCGGTGATAATAACTTTTAATCCTAATTCTATCGCTAGGGCGATCGGTTCGTGAGCGGAAATACCATTATCAACGGTGAGAATCAATCCGACTCCCGATTCGGCAAATTCTTCGACAATGCGCTGATTAATTCCGTATCCCTCTTTCATGCGACTGGGTATGGCATGATTTACCCTAGCGCCGAGATGTCTTAAGGCTCTTAACAGTAAAGATGTACTGGTCATGCCATCGGCATCGTAGTCCCCACAGATAGCAATTTTATCGCCTCTAGCGATCGCTTTTACTAATAAATTGACACTTTTTTCTAAGTCGGGAAATTCTCCCAGGGGAGAGGGTAAGGTATCCACTTCAGGATCTATATAAGTTTTAGCTATTTCTGGGGTATCAATACCGCGATTAATTAAGATAGTTGCTAATAAGGATGATAGTCCCATTTCTCGCGCTAAACCCTCGATTTTTTCGGGATTAGTTGCGGCAATATACCAGCGTTGGATGGGATATTTGTAGTCCATTTTTTGTTAAGTAAAAAGGTAGGGTGCGTTAGGGAAGCGTAACGCACTAAAAACAAGGGTTAAAAGCGGATTTGGATAGCCCCAGCGGGAGGTTGAAAGGGGAGATTATTATTATTAATTCTCAGGGGAGAAGCAGGTACTACCTGCACATTTGGGGTGGTGGGTTGACTTTCGTTGGTACTCAGTAAAGTCAATTGATTAATACTAGAATTAATCGCAAATTGTTGGGTAATGACTCCCGACGGACAACAGGAAGGATCCCGGGGGAGAAATCTTCTCATATTGACGGTGATCGTACCATCTTTAGCACTCAGATTATCGACAATTACTCGATCGGCTAACAGGACAGTATCGGTGTTAGTGGCAGTACCGTTATTATCAATCACTAGGGCTAAGTAATGTAATTGCTGTTGATTTCTAGTAATCACTCTTAACACGACAATACCATCAGTCCTTTGATCATTATTATAGTCCCCCATCAAAGCTTCTCGACTGACTTGCACTCCTAAAATCTCTCCCTCATTGGATTGAAAAATACCATCGCTGACAATTACGGAACCCCGATTGGGAATGTTATAGACGGTATTCCTTAAATTATCCACGCTCAGGGGTGTAGATTGGGCAAGTAAGGGCAGAGAATTATTTAATAGTAAACTGATACCTAGGAGAATAGATTGAGGTAAAATTGCTAATTTAATCATGGTTTTGATGGGTTGGGTATATTTTCTTGAGTATCGAATAACTGCACGTTATTAATGGTACAAACCATCCCCTGTTGTGCGGCTAATTTATCTCGCCATTGCCTTAATTGTTGTTGACCATTACTACCATTTAACCAGTAAACTGTCAAGATGCCGAGGGTTTGTTCTGGTTCACAGGAAAAGCTGAGAGTTTGATCGGGTATATCGGTATTTCCTTCACCACATTGCCAACCTTGTTTTTCAATTAATTCTTTCCAACCTTTCTCTTCTTTGGCAGCCACGGCAATGCGTTGATCTCCTCGGTTACAAACCCAATTTTTCTGCTGGGTGGGATCATTCGGTATGTCACCAAGATTGGGGGAATTTTGCTTAATTGGGGGCAGCGAGGGAACTTGAGCATGAACAGAAAAAATCGGTAGTATTAACCAAGTACCGATGAGCATTTTTAACAGTTTCATCCTTTAAAATTGCCATATTTAGGGATTTATGCCTTTAGAATATCACGTTTTTGAGGTATGGATAAAATACTCTCTTAAGATATGTTTAAATCTTTAATTATGGTTTCGATCGCATCAAAGGAAAATTCTCTGGCTAACTGTTGTAAACCTTGGGCAAGGGTAGCATAATCGGCGGGAATTTCTGCGGTTAGGGCGATAATTTTTTCATCATCACATTCTCGCGCCGCTTGTTGCAATTGTCTAATCCAGTCGGGACTGATTAATTTTAATAGGGATTGCAGGGAATCGAGGAAAACTGGCGAATAATTGGGCTGATTTGGCTCATTATCGGCATAAATATATTTTAATCCTAAATATTCGCTCATTTTTTGCCAGATAACTTCCTCTCGGAAAGGTTTACGCACGAAATCATCACAACCGGCGGCAATAACCAAGGCGCGATCCTCTTCAAAAGCGCTGGCAGTTAGGGCAATTATCACCGTTTTTCCGCGATTATCGGCCTCTAACTGCCGAATTTCCCTGGTTGCTTCGTAACCGTCTTTCACTGGCATTCTCATGTCCATCCAGATAAGATGAGGTTGCCATGCTTGCCAAATTGCGATCGCTTCTTGTCCATTAGCGGCCTCTTGCACGGATAATCCTAGGCTAGTCAGGAGTTTTAGCAACAGTAAACGGCTTTCTGGTCGATCATCGACGACTAATATGCGATATTTAGGCTGATTTTCCGCTAAAGCGATCACTTTTGCCCTATTGGTTTCGGTTTTAATCTCATTTTCCCCCACTAAACCCACCTGAATATCAAAACTAAAAACACTTCCTTGACCCAGAATACTACTAACTCCGATCGCACCTCCCATCAACTCAACAAATTTTTTACTGATAGGTAAACCCAATCCTGTCCCCTGTTGGGATTTTCGTCCCGTTTCTGTTTGGTTAAAGGGTTGAAATAGCTTATAAATCTCCTCTGGAGCGATTCCTGCGCCTGTATCTTCAATTTCCCAGAGCAATCGCTGATAATCTCCTCTTTTCTCCCCTACTTTTCCCCGGAGAGTTACCCCTCCCGACTCGGTAAACTTCAATCCGTTACCCAAGAGATTGATGAACACCTGTCGCAATTTACTTTCATCAGTACATATATATTGAGGCAGATCGGAGCTGCGATCAAAAATTAAGCTTAAAGCTTTTGCCTGCGCTTGTGGACGGAGCATTTCGGCAATATTATCTAAAAGAGCGTATAAATCAAAATTACTAGGGTTAAAAACCGTTCTTCCTGCTTCTATCTTCGACATCTCCAGAATATCGTTGATTAACTCTAGTAAATGTTCCCCGCTACGATTGACAATTTCCAAATATTGCCGATATTCACTGCTGATGCTGCTATCCCGGGATATTAAGCGAGTAAAACCCAAGATAGCATTAAGAGGAGTGCGTAATTCGTGGCTCATGTTAGCTAGAAACTCACTTTTAGCTTTATTTGCCTTAACCGCCGCTTCCTTAGCTTCTTTTAACTCTTTTTCCGCTTCACATCTACTTTGTGCGATCGCAATTAATTCTCCCAGCAACCGCACAAAGGTGACATCTTCCCCTGTCCATTGCTTTTCTGCACTTGCATCCAATCCCAGATAACCCACCGTTATCCCGCAACTATCCCACATGGGAACGATTAAGAGACAGGGAGTAGAACTATGAGCGAGAATAGTTCTTTCAGGGATAGCAGTAGCGGGTAAATCGTCTAAAGAGTTCAGTTTAACTGGAATACCGTTTAATAATTGTTCGGAAAACCAGGGAAAGGTTTCCGTCGAGAGATTTTGTGATTGTTCCCGAATCGGGATAACTTGCGGATAGTCGGGGTGACAGTATTCATAAACCATACTCCACTGCTGACGACAGGTGGAATATTGAATAATGTAACAGTGAGCGCTCTGGGTAAATTGACAGAGCAGTTCTAGGGTATGATCGATCGCCAAGTGGATATCTTGAGAAATTAGTAATCTTGTCACCCGTGAGAGAAAATTATCGCGATAGGCCTGCATTTCTAGGGCTTTTTCCCGTTTTTTAGACTCTAGTTCCTCAAAATCACTCATAATCAGTTATCAGTTATCAGTTATCAGTTATCAGTTATCAGTTATCAGTTTCACTAAAAAAAGCTTCCCATCTGCTGTCTCCTGTCTTCCTAATCAAAAAACAGTAAACTTTTCCCCTATCATGTTCTATAGGAATTTTACCGAATCAATATGCTCAAATTATTAGCTTCTCTCCTTCTCTCCTGCTGTATAGCCTTGGGTGTTTCCCTGTCACCGGCTGCTGCCATGGGAGTCTATGACCTCCCCATTTTAAGCTCTGGAGCGCCCACTTATGTGGTCGATCCCGTTGCGGCCATTAGTGCCGCTAACGAAGGAAAATTAAATAAGGACCTGAAAAATCTCGCTGAAAAAACCGGCCAAGAAGTGAGAATGGTGGTAGTCCGGCGCTTGGATTACGGTCAAAAAATTGACAATTTAGCCGATGATATCCTGAGAGAATGGTATCCTAATCCCGAAGATCGTGCCAATCAAACTATCATCGTCCTTGATACTTTAACCAATAAAACTGCGATTCGGGTTGGGGAGGAAGCAAAACCCCTATTAACCGATGCTATTGCTGATAGTATCCTCTCGGAAACTATGGCAGTTCCCCTCAAAGATGGGGGAAAATATAATCAAGCTTTACTCGATGCTAGTCGTCGTCTAACGGCGGTACTTTCTGGAGAAGCGGATCCCGGACCGCCGGAAGTAGCGACAATTAATATCGAAAGTACCTTTACTACCGCAGAAGAAACTGACGATAAAAGTGCCACAATTTGGGTGATAGTTTTACTGGTTTTAGCCACAGTAATCCCCATGGTTACCTATTTTTGGTACGCTGGTTTTGGTCGATAAATTAAATTAATGTTCTGGGACTGATACAGCTAAAATATTCTCAGGGATAGCTCAATTCTCAGCCTGTATGAGCAAGATGAAGTAACTTCTAAGTGGGTGGGTGGAATTAAATATAAGATGAACGTAGGTTGGGTTGAAGCATGAAACCCAACGCCCTACAAATAATTGTGCCTACCTACTTAGTAGATTTTAGTTGTGTCAGTTCACCACATTTGCTTAACCTTAATAACTAATGTCTAGACTGGTAAATAAATTACAATCCTATTATCGACAGGAGGAAGGAGCTTACTTAATTGAAATTAAACTTAATCAGTTACAGCAAGTCTTTAATTCTCTCGATCCTTCGCCATTTTTAGATAGAGATTTAGATGATAACGCCGAAAATTATATTATTAACTCTGTGGATGAATTTCCCCTCAATACCCCCCTTAAATTAGTCTTTTATCTCCCCAGTCAAGAACAGAATAACGCCCGAAATCTGTTACCCTCAGCTTTACATAATTATTTTGACTATCGCCAACAGGGAGAACAAAGAAAATTACGCACAATTTGGCGACAGGGACGCATATCTTTAATAATTGGTCTCTCCTTTCTTTTTGTTTGTTTGAGTCTCAGCGAATTAATTGGTCGTTTTGGCAGCGATACATTTATTCACTTCTTAGAAGAAGGATTATTAATTAGTGGTTGGGTGGCCCTCTGGCGACCTTTAGAAATTTTTCTTTACGAATGGTGGCCCGTCAGTTATCAACAAAAGATTTTTGCTAAACTGGCCTACATCCCCATTGAAATCCGTCTATTAGAGGAACCATCCACCCCAGACTCTTTTCGATAGAGCTAATCCTCCCGATGGCTTGTCTTCAAAGTTACAAAGCTTTTATTTGAAGCAGTTTATAATAAAAGTAACTCTGTACAAAGCTTATCGGGTTTCAGCTTGGCTATTACTTTATTCTCAAACTTTTAACTAAGTAGGGTTTGCTGAATAAATCTAAAAACCTTGTTGGATAAGGCTTTTAGACTTTTTTTCCCTGAAAAAGTGCCTACCATTGGAGTGATTGGGGGGAAAATTTAGGGATTTTTTCCCTGAAAATTAGGTAATTGACCACCTGAAAATGGGTAAAACCCCACACCCCACACCCCACCTGCCCCCCCGATGTCGGGGGGGGTTGGGGGGGTCACACCCTGCCCCCACGAAAAACTTTTTCAGCAGCCCCTAAGTAGTCGGGCCTAACTTTTTTCAGTCTGGCGATTATTGTCGTTTCATCTCTACCAATCCTGACAAAATTTCATCTAGATAGGAGTCCTAATGTTAATCCATGTTGGTTATGAATTTGGCTTTGATACACCCTTACCCGTGGTCATGTTGTTAAAACTTTATCTACACCCCTCAATTTTAAATCAAGTTAGACAATCGGAAAATTTGCAGGTGGAACCGGCAACAAAAATAGAAGAATTTTTAGATAGCTTCGGTAATCGAACCAGTCGTCTAATTTTACCCGACGGACAGATCCGCATTCACAATGAAGCAGTTATCGAGAATGAATGGAAACCCGATATCGTTAATGGGAATGCCCAAGAAATTCCTTTAGCAGAGTTACCAACCCAAGTTTTTCCCTACCTAATGAGTAGCCGTTATTGTGAAGTAGATTTGCTTTCGGAAATTGCCTGGGAACTTTTCGGACAAACTCCCCCCGGTTGGGCAAGGGTACAAGCGGTTTGTGATTGGGTTCATAGTCACATTCGTTTTGGTTATGAATACGCGCGGGTGACGAAAACCGCCTATGATGTCTATCGGGAAAGAACGGGGGTTTGTCGCGATTTTAACCATCTAGCTTTGACTTTTTGCCGTTGCTTAAATATTCCCGCCCGTTATGCCTCCGGCTATCTCGGAGATATCGGTATTTCTCCCCAACCTCTACCGATGGATTTTAGTGCTTGGTTTGAAGTCTATTTAGACCATCAATGGTACACTTTCGATGCTCGTCATAACACCCCCAGAATCGGGCGAATTTTAATGACTCGCGGCTTAGATGCCGTCGATGCTGCCCTAACAACTTCTTTTGGTCAAGTAAATTTAACAAATTTTAAAGTATGGACGATCGATGTTTCCCACCTTTATGCTTAATCAGAGTATTTATTAAACCTCTTGCATAATTAATTTTTGAGGGTTCAAAAACGGCAAAAATAAGGATTAAATTGCCTGAAAGTGCCAGCCATTGGAGTGAACGGGGGGAATAAAACCCTACACCCTACACCCCACACCCCACCAACAAGCTTTTTGCCGCAAAACCCAGATAAAAATTACTTTTCTACCTTAACCCGTTGAGTAACGACAACAATCCCATCTCCTTGAATTAAAATCGCCGATAACCAACGATTTTCTGGTGTTGCCGGCGCTTTTACCCGCTTAAACAAACCGCCGGACTGTAATAATTCCAATTCTAGAGGCTTTGTATTAATATAACGTTCAATATCTACTTTCTCATCGATCGCCGCTCCGGCCAATAAATCATCCCCTAAAGGTTGGCGAACAATCACATCAAAATCAAATTCTTGACCCACTTTCACCCTTTCCGGAATTCTCACTTGAATACTGGGGGGATTTTTGCCGGTGCTTAACTCGACTCTTTCGCTTAAAATCTCCTGATAAACCAGTTTATTCCCTTGAAATTGTTGACGAGAACGAATCGTGGCATTCATTCCCACCACTCGTCCCTGCACCTTTCCCGTCCCAGTAATTTTAGTAATTGTATTGGCCGTTAACTTGTCCCCGGAACGACTCCAAGATTCGAGAGTCGTGGTGTATTGTAGATTGTTATAACGTTCCCAAAAATGAGTTAAAGCCTTTTTAGTTTTTTCGTAGGTCAAGCCATCGGAGTTAGTAAATTTCGGACTATAAAACTCCATTAATTGCTTGAGATCTCGCTCGTTAGCCGCCGTTTCGATTTTGGAGATAAGCGTTTTTAAATTAGCTGGAGCAGTTTCTGGCTTTTCGGCCCGCAGAGCGGTGGCAAGGGTAAAAGTTAACCCCAAACCTAACAGCAACGATAGGGAAAAATTGAGGGATTGACGAAAAAATTTATCGGGGATCGTGTTCAAGTTACGCATTAGTGATAGTTTGTGTAAGGATCGATCAATAACTATGGTAGATTATTTCATTCTAGGGCTGAATTTACCCTCTCTCGAATTATGGCACGCACTCCAACCCGTCTCTTGATTGCCGCTAGTGGTACTGGTGGTCATTTATTTCCCGCCTTGGCCCTGGCCGAGCGCTTGCCGGATTACGAGATTGAATGGTTAGGAGTTCCAGACCGTCTCGAACAGTCCTTAGTTCCAAAAACCTATCCCCTGCACACCATCCCCATTGAGGGATTTCAAACCCGTTTGGGGTTAAAAACTCTCAAGATTCTGTTCAGTCAACTGCGGGCCATTTGGCAAGTGCGTAGTTTAATCAAAAAACGTCAGATAGCGGCAGTTTTTACCACTGGGGGTTATATCGCGGGCCCGACCATTTTAGCGGCTCGTTTAGCCAATATTCCCGTCATCCTACACGAATCTAACTACATACCGGGCAAAGTCACGAAAGTTCTCGGTCGCTGGTGCGATACGGTTGCCCTCGGTTTTCAGGGAACCGCCAGCTATTTACCCGGCACTCGCACCACTTGGGCTAGTACGCCTGTACGAGAGCAGTTTCTCATTCCCCAGTCCCTAGATTTACCGATTCCAGAGGATGCTTTTTTAATTGTCGTTGCCGGTGGTTCTCAAGGGGCCGTGGCTCTTAATCAAATTGTCCGGCAAAGCGCTCCCCAATGGTTAGAAAAAGGCATTTATATCGTGCATCTCACGGGAGAAAACGACCCCGAAGCGGATAGTTTGCGCCATTCTAACTATTTTTCCCAGCCTTTTTACGACAATATGGCAGGATTATGGCAAAGAGCTAATCTGGCTATCAGTCGCTCCGGTGCCGGCACTTTAACAGAATTAGCGATCACTTGTACGCCTTCGATTTTAATTCCCTATCCTTTTGCTGCCGAAGACCATCAGTTCTATAATGCCCAAGTTTTCGCCGAAGCTCAAGCCGCTTATCTTTATCGTCAAAATGAGTTAACTGCTCAGTTTTTAAGCGAATTAGTCCTCGATTTATGGTCTAATCCCGAAAAATTGGCCGCCATGGCTCAACAAGCTTCTCATCTAGCTATTAGTGATAGTGCCGATTTATTAGCCGATTTGTTGAGAAGAAAGAGTCAAAAAGATAATTTTTGAAACAAATCAGCTACGGGAAAAGTGAACCCCGGAACCACATCTTCCCCCTCCAAAAAATCTCCTGATGTTAATAATCCCTGCGGTTCGTACCCGGAACGATAAACTAAAACATAGTGTTGACCTGGACTGATAACCCAGAGCAAACGAGTCCCATTGGCAAAATACTCGGCAATTTTGTCCTCGATTTCTGCCACTGTATTCCCTGGAGAGAGAATTTCTACCACTAAATCTGGCCCACCTTCTAAAAAACCCGTCGGCAATTCTTCCAATCCTTGCAGACGTTCCTTGGCAAAAAAGGCTATATCGGGAGAACGTTTATTGCCATTTTTCATAGTAAAAGCAGTGCTGGAGTCCAATAATACACCTAGTTTTCGAGATGTTACTAAAGCGAATAAAGCAGCACTTAAAAGAATGGCAATATAACCGTGTAAAGCCCCAGAATTTCCCATATTAGTTAACTCTCCCTTGACCAATTCGTAACGATTACCATCGTCAGGTAACGCCATAAATTCTGCATCAGTCCATACTTTTTTCTCTGGAGTTTTCATCACAGTAGTTTCTCGAATAGACATAATTTATCCTCGGTAAATATTCACAAGTAAAACCCTTAAAGAATTTCCTGTAACATCCGATTGGCCTGGGAAGCGTAACCACCACCAAATAAATTAAAGTGATTGAGAATGTGGTAGAGATTGTAAAGAGTTTTGCGCTGTTGATAACCGGCATCGAGGGGGAAAACATCGTTATAACCCCGATAAAAAGCCGCCGGAAAACCGCCAAAAAGTTCCGTCATGGCTAAATCTACCTCCCGGTCTCCCCAATAGGTGGCCGGGTCTAAAATTACTGGTTCCCCATCGACGGTAATGGCCGCGTTTCCCGACCATAAATCACCGTGGACAAGGGAGGGATGGGGTTGATGCTGACTCAAAATCTCGCTAATAGCGGGAATAACTTGATCCTCGTCGGGAAAATTGCCGCCGCGCTCCTTCGCAAGTCTTAATTGATAGCCAATACGCTGATGAGCGAAAAAATCCGCCCAATTGTTACTAATGGTATTAATCTGGGGAGTAGAACCAATGGTATTATTACAATGCCAACCAAAGCGATCGGATAGGGAAACTTGATGTAAATGAGCTAAATTTCGCCCCATTTTTTCCCAGCTTTGACTATTGCCACCGCCGAATTCTAGCCACTCTAGCACTAAATAACTAGATTTCTCGGCAATTCCCCAACAAATTGGCTCTGGAACCCTGATAGTTTTGGTAGCGTGAATTTGCTTTAATCCTAAAGCTTCGGCTGCAAACATGGCCTCTTGGTTCGCTTGGTTAATCTTGACAAAATAAATTAAACCATTGCCACTAACGGCATAACCCTGATTGATACAGCCACCACTAACGGGATGACTTTTCTCAATTTCAAAGGGTTTTTCCGTGGTTTGGGTAATATGTCGGGCAATTTGAGTCCACATAGGTTATCAGTTATCAGTTATCAGTTATCAGTTATCAGTTGTAAGTTTTAAGTTATCAGTTATCAGATGTAAGTTATCAGATGTAAGTTTTAAGTTAATTAGTTATTTAGTTATCAGATGTAAGTTAATTAGTTATTTAGTTATTTATTTATTTATTTTCATCTTTATCCCTGTTCACTGATTACTGATTACTGTTCACTGATTACTGAATTGGTCTTACCACCACCACACCGTAAGCGTGGGGATTTAAATACTCTTGACAGGCATTTTGAATATCCTCTAAAGTGAGGGCTTCAATGTGTTGGGGATAACAAAAAGCTGGTTGTAAATCACCGATCTGAGTATGATAATAACCGTAAAGGTTGGCTCGATCGCTCGGTCTTTCATTGCTAAAAATAAACCGATTGGCCACTTGGGTTTTAACTCGTTCCAGTTCAGAAACTGTCACAGCTTCCTGTTGAATTTGTCCAATCTGTGCTACTACCTCCCTTTCCACTTGCTCGATATTTTCCGAGGCTAATTGGGCCGACACGGAAAACACCCCTTGCACTGCTTGGGACATATTACTGGCAGTTATTTGGGAAACTAAGCCCTTTTCTTGGCGCAGAGACTGAAATAATCGCGATACCTTGCCCTGACCCAGAATAGCCGCTAAAACATCGAGAGGATAGGTTTTTTCTAAGTCTCTCAACCCCGGCACTTTCCAAAATAGGATTAAGCGGGCCTGCTGCAAATTTTCATCCTCGTATTCTTGACGGATAATCTCGTTAAAGGCAGCTTCGGGCTGTAGATGGGCGATAGGATGGGAAATCAGCCCAGAATTGCCCTTACTGCCTAAAGTATCTAGAGAATCGCTCACAATAGCCATTAAATCATCTACAGGCAAATTACCCACCACCGCCACCGTCATCCATTCGGGACGATACCAAGTCCGATGAAAATCGCGCATTTGTTGAGCAGTAAGATTTTCAATCACTGCCATCGGACCCAACACCGGACGACGATAGGGTAAAACTTGAAAACAAGTCTCCATGGTGCGATAAAAAGTGCGCCGACGGGGATTATCCTGAGAACGACGAATTTCTTCTAAAATAACCTGTCTTTCCCGCTCAAAAGCTTCATCGGGGATTAAAGCTTCTAAAACCACTTCTAGCTGCAGCGGGGCCAGATGGGGGAAGTCCTGCGGGGCAGTGGTAATGTAATAATGGGTGTATTCTTGGCTAGTGGCGGCATTAGTCACCGCTCCCCTCGATTCGATCGCCCGTTCAAATTCACCACTGTCTAAGTTACGGGTTCCCTTAAAAACCATGTGTTCGAGAAAATGAGCCATCCCATTGATCTGATCCGATTCTAAGGCCGAGCCGACCTGCAGCCAAACATTGAGATTAACCGCTTCTACCGGTTGACTTTCGGCAATAATCGTTAAACCATTAGCAAGACGGTGCAGAATCGGAGTGTTGAGCGTGGCAGGTTTCCTTAGGATAGCCGTCATTCTTTATTAGTCCTCGGTGATCACTCTGGCAAAAATTGTCACTTTTCTCTATTGTAGTCCCAGACTTTCACAGAGCCAACAAGATCAGGTGTTGGGTGTTAGGAGTCGGGAGACAGGAGACAGGAGATAGGAGATAGGAGATAGGGTGATAGGGTTTTGGGGTTTTGGGGTTTTGGGGTTTTAGTTCAATTTCCCCACTTCCCCACTTCCCCACTTCCCACTTCCCCCCTTCCCACTTCCCCCCTTCCCACTTCCCCCCTTGCCTCTGAGAAAAAAAAATGCTACGATCAAACTAAATCGGGCTTCTACGTTGGTGACTGCCTTTCAAGTTTTTTGATCTATGCTTGATTGTGATAAGGGAGCAAATAACCAATTCGTGTGGTAGTAAACCGAGCTTGTACTCGGAAACAGAAACGCGGAATATAAGTTCCCACCTGGTTAACCCAGGTCATAAACTTAGGTAAAACGGCGTAGCGGTCTTTGCAAGTTTTTCGAGCAGATCAGGCAAAACCAGGGCTTAGTCCTTGTAATCCCTCGGTTTTGCCCTCTTGGTTGGTCAAAAAAGCCAGTATCTATATTTTTTTCTAGGTTAAAGACTGCTGTTTTCGGTAACGCTTGTCACCGCTAAATTGTGACAATCCGGACTACACTAGGGAAAAATTTATGAATTATTGTTAAGCAATGACTGAAAAACAGCCAAGAGTTGTTATCATAGGCGGCGGATTTGCGGGTTTATACACGGCCAAAGCCCTAAAAAACGCCCCCGTTCATGTTACCCTCATCGATAAGCGAAATTTCCATCTTTTTCAGCCCCTCCTCTATCAAGTCGCTACTGGGGCGCTATCTCCAGCCGATATCTCCTCACCTTTGCGCTTAATCCTACGGGGTCATGACAATACAGATATTCTCCTCGATCATGCCATAGATATAGATCCAGTCAAGGGAGAAGTGATCTTGGAAGATCACCCGCCGATCGCCTACGATCAGTTAGTCATTGCCACGGGAGTCAGTCATCACTATTTTGGCAATGATCAATGGCAACCCTACGCCCCCGGGTTAAAAACCATTGAAGACGCAGTAGAAATGCGTCGTCGCATCTATCTCGCTTTCGAGAAGGCCGAGAAAGAAATCGATGCCGAAAAGCGGCAAGCTTTATTAACTTTTGTTATTGTCGGTGGCGGACCGACGGGGGTAGAATTGGCAGGAGCGATCGCTGAAATTGCCCACGGTGCGCTTAGGTCTGATTTCCACCAGATTAACCCCACAGAAGCGAAAATTTTGCTCTTAGAAGGGATGGATCGGGTATTACCCCCATATTCGCCCGATTTATCCGCTAAAGCTGCCGATTCTCTCACAAAATTAGGGGTGACAGTGCAAACTAACAGCATCGTTACCAATATTGTTGAAGGTTGTGTCACCGTCCGTCAGGGAGAAAAAACCACAGAAATCGCCGCCGAGACAATTTTATGGGCAGCGGGGGTCAAAGCATCGAGAATGGGGCGAATTTTGGCCGAAAGAACCGGGGTAAATCTCGATCGCGTCGGCCGGGTAATCGTCGAACCCGATTTAAGTATCGCCGGTTATGCCAATATTTTTGTGGTCGGGGATCTGGCCAATTTTGCCCATCAGGGAGATAAACCCTTACCCGGAGTTGCCCCTGTGGCCATGCAGGAGGGGGAATATCTGGCCAATTTACTAATTTCTCGCCTAAAAGGGCAAAGTATTAAACCTTTTCATTATATCGATCGAGGTAGTCTGGCAGTGATCGGCCAAAATGCGGCCGTGGTTGATTTGGGATTTGTCAAGTTTTCTGGGTTCATCGCTTGGTTAGTCTGGGTTTGGGCCCATATTTACTATCTGATCGAATTTGATAATAAATTAGTGGTGATGGTGCAATGGGGTTGGAATTATTTTACCCGCGGTCGTGGCGCTCGTTTGATTACGGGAGAGGGGCAGAATTTAGCCTCGGGACAATTGCCGCAAAATAACAGCCAAAATAATAATAATCTCGCCGTTTCTAACCAGACGGAAACTCTCTCTCCACCGATTGTGAAAGTATGAAAAAAATAGCCGTGATTATCTAGTTATCAGTTAGCCGGTAAGAACAATCGATCGATCATGAAAATAGAACGTCCTAACAGTCTAGAAATTACCCCAGAGGAAAGCCAAGAATTAGAATATTTACGGGTTAAAATTGAACGAGCGATCAAAGATGGTGTAATCACAAGAATAGAATTTGAATCGATTAAAACTATCATGTTTTCTAATAAGAAAAATAATCCCGACCAAATCCTCCGGCAAGTGACACTCTATCGCCATTTAGTCGTTGAAAAACTGAATAATGGCGAACTAATTTTTGAATCTCCCCAATAGGGCGAAATTCCTTTTTTAGCTATTTAGTACAAATGCTCAAACTTCCTCTCCCTTCTTCCCACTCCCCACTATCCTATACCTTTTAAACGGGATTTAGTAAGTAGCTAGACACAATTAATTAGGGTTTGCGGCAAAAAGTACGGGCGAAGCATTCGGATAGAAAATCTCCGGTTTCACCGATAGGTTATTGCCCGAATGCTTCGCCCCTACAGGACTCGGGCTGATGAAGACGCAAGGTTTTTAACGACGATTCTCTCAAAATCTTGCACCTGTTTCGCGAGAAAAGCCATAAAACCCTTACCTTGCCTACATTTCACATTTATTCAGCAAGCCCTAATTATACATATCTAACCACCTCTTGCCTTTTGCCTCCGGCCTTTGTTAGCTTATTCTTTTTTGTCGCTACCCGGAAAAGCTCGACCTTGAATATTTTCTAAAGCTGAAACTGCCGCCCTGGAACCGGCGATAATATCTCGTTCTTCTCCCCCTAAATATAAGCGGCCAAAACTGCCCACGGAAGTAACGTGTAGGATATTAATTAAAGCAGCTTTTTCGGCCTGATTAGCGGCCAGGGAAGCGTAGGCGGCCGGTTGCACTTCTAGAACGTATAAAGTCTGTCCCGCCATTAACATCATACCCCGAGAACTACGGTTAATTAATTGGGCTTGGTAAGCGTCAATGTTGCGAATAATTTGGCTAGAGACAATTTGCGGTTTCAGACAATCGCGCTGACTAACGCCTAAATACTGCAAAATTGCCTGACCGGCCGCCCTGACCTCTCCCTGACTGCTAGAATGGAGTTCTAAGAGTCCGTAGAGTCGTTCTACGAATAGAACCCCCGGACGAACCACGGCGGATTTGAGGGCAATATCGGTGATGCGATTAATCTCGATGCCGGGGGAAATTTCAATCCAGAGGGAAGCATCCCCGGGTAAGGGTAAAAATCCTTGGGCGACTGTACCGATGTAAGCGGCGTGTTGAAGCTGTAAATTGTCAAGATAAACGTAACTGCGAAGTTCTACACCCAAGCTAATTTCTCCCTCTCTGGTTTATCTTAAAAGTTATGGGGACAGTGATAGGTTCTGCCGCCCTATCGATCGCCTTGAGGCGACAGTTAGACCTAAAATGTCTTTAAGTCCCGTTTCTGTCCTCTGGCAAATCCCCATTCCAACCTCGGAGCGACGATTAATCAATCCTTAATTAGGGCTTAGGCATTACCATCTTTCACTATAGTATAGAATTAGTGGCCTTTAAATTTGCCTGGTAGAAAGGGTAAAAAACTATAATTATGGGGACAAACTCAGGGAAAAACCAGCATGACGATTCTTTTAGGGGGAGATATCGGGGGAACTAAAACAATCCTGCGTTTAGTGGATTGCCAAAACTCATCGGATAGTCCCCAACCCCGGCTAATTACTCTCGATCAAGAAATTTATCCTAGTGAACAATACCCCGATCTGGTGCCGATCGTCCAGCAGTTTTTGGCCCGACAAACCACTATTCCCTCGGTGGCAAAAGCTTGTTTCGGTATTGCTGGTCCTGTGGTTAACAATAGTTCCGAATTGACTAATTTAAGCTGGTCTCTAACTGGCGATCGCCTAAGCCACGAGCTGCAGATTGAGCGGGTAAAATTAATTAATGATTTTGCGGCGATCGGTTATGGGGTGTTAGGATTAGCCCCAGAGGAGCTGCACAATCTACAGTCAGCCCCGGCAGTACCGGATGCCCCGATTGCGGTTATCGGTGCAGGAACGGGGTTAGGAGAGGGTTTTTTGATTCCTGTGTCGAAGGGTAAATATCGGGTGTTTGCTAGTGAGGGTTCCCACGCCGATTTTGCCCCTCGATCGAGTTTGGAATATCAACTATTAAATTATCTCTTGGAACTCTATGATATCGAGCGCATTTCGGTGGAGCGAGTGGTTTCTGGCCCTGGAATCACTTCTATCTATCGATTTCTCCACGATAATAACTATAGTCAGTCATCACCAGCCATGGCGGAAATTTACCGCACTTGGTTAGAAGAAATGGGTAAACCGCAAAAAACCGTCGATTTAGCGGCTAAAATTGCCAGTTTTGCCCAAGATAACTCGGATTATCTCTGTTATCAAACCATGAAAATCTTTGTCGAGGCCTACGGTGCGGAAGCGGGCAATTTAGCCCTCAAGTTGCTTCCCTACGGAGGATTATACATCGCGGGAGGGATTGCGGCCAAAAATCTTCCCCTAATGACCGAGGGTAGCTTTATGAAGGCTTTTCGGGCTAAAGGTCGGATGAGGGAGTTATTAAGCAATATTCCCGTTCATATCGTCCTTAATGCCCAAGTGGGACTAATGGGGGCAGTTTCCTGCGCTAGTCAGCTATGAGCGATGGTTTACTGGAGATGGCTAAGGATTATTTTCAGAATAGGATCGCCCCGCAAGCGGCCCGGATTGATCGCAACCCGATCGCCCTACAATTAGCTTTACAGGGTATGGGTGATCGCTGTTTGTTAGCTTTGCGTGTTCCCAGAGAATGGGGGGGTGCGGGATGGGAGGAACGCACCTATCGACAATTCCAAATCCTGGGCGCTCGTTATTCCGGCGCTTTAACTTTTCTGCAAACCCAACACCAAAGCGCCGCTAATCAATTAGCCACCAGCAGTAACCAAGACCTGAAAAAGTTTTATCTTCCCAAAATGGCCCGGGGCGAAAAGCTAGTGGGGGTGGGGTTTTCGCAACTACGTCGTCCGGGGGAACCAATGATGAAAGCGTTTCCCGTGACCGGCGGCTATCAACTCTGTGGACAGGTTCCCTGGGTGACGGGATGGGGCTTTTTTGAAGATTTTATCATCGGGGCGACCCTCCCGGACGGGCGATCGCTGTACGGTCTTTTACCGCTGCAGGCTCTCCCCGGTCTGCAATGCAGTCCCCCGATGAAATTATTATCGATGAGTGGGACTAATACGGTGAGCCTTACCATACAAGACTACTTTTTGTCAAGGGATTTTATTGTTAGTTTACAACCGGCGGATGCGATCGAGGCCAGCGATCAAAAAAATGTTCTCCATCACGGTTTTCATGCCCTTGGCTGTGCTTGGGCGGGCTTAGATGTTATTTTTGGTGTTTATCGACAAAAAGGGCTAGAAAGCCTAAAAAATGCCCATCAACAGCTAGAAAAGGCCCTACTGTCCTGTCAAGAAAAAATGTTAAATTCCCACCAGGCCAGTTTTGCCGACAAATTGCACTGGCGCGGTCGGGCGATTAATTTGGCTCTACAATGCGCTCAAGGGGCAGTGATTGCCTCCGGTGGGGCGGCGAATATTATTGATCATCCGGCGGGGCGAGTCTATCGGGAAGCTTTACAGTTTAGCGTTTCTGGACAAACCGGCGCGGTGATGGAAAACAGCCTAGGGCAGTTGCTCTGGCTGGGGGGTCAATGCTATGATTAGGAAGACTTTTGCGGGTATAGTTCAGTGGTAGAACGTCACCTTCCCAAGGTGAATGTCGCGCGTTCGAGTCGCGTTACCCGCTTCTGAGGACAATTGTGACGATAACTAGGGCGGGCTGAATAAATGTGAAATATAGATTAGGTAAGGGTTTTGGAGCTTTTGGATGGGAAACAGGTGCAAGGTTTTGAGGGATAGTGGTTCAAAAACCTTGCGTCTTCATCGGCGCTTGCGCTCTGATACTAAATCCGGTTATTAAAGACTGATTATTTGGCGTTGTCAAATTGAAAGATGCTCCGAATCAGCCCGGAACTGAAATTACTTGGTGTTGTCAGATGTAAAGATGAATCAAGCAAAAGTGTAGGGAACTGGAACATCCTTAAACTTAAGGTAATGAATTAGAAGCGGTAGGGAATTTTCTAACATTTTGACACATTTTGAATAGCAGAGAGTCTGACGATGAAGACGCGCTAAGTAATGACGTAATCTTGTATTTTCTCCCTCTACCCTTGTCATATAAGTTTTGCGGCTCTTTTGGTTTTTGTGTGTTAATTTTTGTTATGAATTAAAGCAAGCAAACAGCTTAAGTCGAAGATGTTCAAAATTGGTAAATCCATAACTCATTCTTTTAATAAGCTTTATTTTGGTATTCATTCCCTCAATTAATCCGTTGGTTGTCTGATTTTCAAAGTAATTACAAATACCAGGCCAATGCTTCTGGATCATGCTGGCACTACTTTGATATAATATCCCGCCTATTCTTATCCATTTTTCCAATTTTCTCTCAGCACCTCTGAAGGTTCTACTACTTTGATAAATTTGTCTAATTTCTTCTTTCATTTCCCAGGCTATTCCCAAGCATGGATGTTCTTTCAGGATAACTTCTAGTTGTTGTTTTTGCTCGTCCTTTAAGTCCTCTTTATTCTTCCATAATAAATGAGGTAATCCTTTTTCATGCACCCCTATTAACTTTCTCAATTTATTAAGCTCGTCATTAGATCTCTTGCAAAAGTAATCAAGATATATATTTTTGTCGGTAACGAAGTTCGTAATTGTAGATACCAGCAATCAAATTCAATCTCAGACCAAATCGCCGTCTGCGATTTCTGTATCTTGATGAAAGTATCCGAAATATTTTGAGACGACGATGAATATGTTCTATAACTATGCGCCGTTGTGATAACTGACGATTGTCTTTTTTTTGCTCTTTACTTAGTTTTTCTTTTTTCTTTTTTTTATGAGGAATTTGACTGTTTTGATGGATTTTCTGAATTCCTTGATAGCCTTTATACCCTAATATTTCTATTTCCTTATTTAACCTTATTTTGCTTTCTTTCCACAGTCGAAAATCATGGACTCTTCCTTTCTCACAACGGACACAGATTACCTGTTCGCTTTTTTGGTCGCAACGCGCTCGCTGCGCGAGATCGGCAACGACTTGCGACTTTAATGTGTGGTATCCCTGCTTGCCACTATAGTATGATTTCTGTTTTTTTTTGGGTCTTTCTATCTCCTGTTCCAACCCATCTACCACCACTACTTCTATTTCGCTATTGCTTTCTACTAGGGCTTTTTTCCCCGGTAGATTAAACAGACCTGATTTGCTCAGAATATTCTCCACTTTCCTAACAATTCTATACGCCGTTGATTCGTTCACACCCCAACTATTTCCCCGATGAAAATAGGTGCGATATTCTCGCCAATACTCTGGGGCTATTAGTAGTTGGTTTTCTGTACTCAATTTGCTCGGTCTGCCTGTCTTTTTTTGCCATACTTTTTCTGCCGCTAGGACTGTTACCATATCCTTAAATGTCTCTGGATACAAGACCCACAGGCGTTTAAACTCTGTTGACTTTAAAGTTTTTACTTGTTCGTAAGTCATCTTTCACTCTTAACTCTTGAACTATTTTATCTTATTTTGTCTAGACTTATGCAAGAGATCTAATCTTTGAGTTACGGGATGAGTGCGAACGGCTGCGGGCGCAGTTACGCCAGTTGACCCTGCCCGAAACTACACCTAAAGTTATTCCCCTCCATTCCCCCTCTAGAAAACCTCAAACTCCTGCAACCATTCCATCAATTGAACAAGAATTAGAGCAACTGGGCATTCCTTTAAACAGCACCCTCAAGAAAACCCTCAAAGCTGCCTCAGAAGAAACGGTTATCAATGCCATAGAAGCCCTCAAAGACCAGTTGAGCAGGCAAGAGATACCCAATCCTGGAGGCTGGTTAACGGGACTTAAACGCTCAACAAGAGTAGAATCGAGTATAATCGTTACAGAGTAGGCATTTTACGTTGAGAGATTAGCGATGAAAGAGACAACCCCAGCCGCGATGCCCCCGTGCTTTGACCGATGGTGTCGGCGGTTTGACAATTGCTTCAAGAGCGAAGCGCAAAA
>NZ_JACJQV010000002.1 GCF_014696875.1 Microcystis wesenbergii FACHB-1317
GCAACAGTAGGAACAATTCGTCTTAATTTTCTGAAATTGGGGGCGAGAATTACTGTGAGCGTTAGAAGAGTTTTAATCGCCATCGCTAGTTCTTGTCCTTATCAAGATATTTTGGTGATAGCTTACTCTAGAATTCAAGGACTTCCTGCTCCTGGATAAGTCGAATAGTTCTCAAAAACAACTAAATAATTTTAAAAAGGGCTGTTCATAAATTCAGCCTGTTTTATCATGAAAATTTTGACTAATTGACTAGATTTTATCGGTTGATTCTGCAAAAATTTGGCTAGTTTTGTCGAATTATCGCTCGGCAACCTTCAGAGTTTTTCTTAATTTTTAAAAACACAACTCTCAACCTCTAAATTAGGTTCTCAATTCAGTTTGTGAGAAATGCGGGTAATGTCGGTTGCAAGTGATGAACCAATGCCGCCAGACGCAAATCCCCCGAGGATTTACGCTGATTGTCGATGACTCAGGACATCGAAAAAGTGGCAATCTGACCGCCGGAGTTGGCAGGCAGTACTTGGGAGAAATTGGCAAGACAGACAACGGAATAGTCGCCGTCACTACTCATCTCTACGACGGCAAAAAAAGTGTCCCCCTAGACAGGGAAATTTATCAACCGGCGAGTTCTTTACCCCAAGGAAAAGAAGACCAAGAGTTTAAGAAAAAACCAGAGATAGCGATAGATTTAATTGACCGGAGCTTAATCAGAGGCTATCGACCGAAAATCGTGTTAATAGATGCTGGTTATGGCAACAACACAAATTTTCTTAAAGCCCTGGAAGAAAGAAAGCTAAAATACTTAGGAGGATTGGCAAAAAATCGAAAAGTAATTATTGAAAAAGAAGGGGGTGTGGAAGAAACAATCCAGCTTGAGCAACTAGCCAAAAGCCGATCAGAAAAGGATTGGGAGAAAATCACCCTAAATCTAGATCAAGAAAAAACGGTTTGGGTAGCGGTATTCAGAGCGAAAATATCTCAACTAGAAGGAGAAAGGAACTTGGCGATCGTCATGAAGGCAAGTTCAATGGAAAAAGCCACAGAGGTGGACTATTTCATCACCAATGTAGTTGAGGCAGATACAGTAACAGCTTCGTGGATAGTCAAGACTTACACCGAAAGAAATTGGGTGGAAGTATTCTACCGAGAAGCCAAAGGATGGTTAGGGTTAAGGGAATATCAAGTCAGGGATAAACGAAGCTTACTTCGTCATTTTATCCTGGTGTTTTGTGCCTATACATTTATCCTGTGGCATAAGTTGACTGGGGGATTGCAAAGGCGGTGGGCGAATCGACCTTTAAACACTTTTGTGGAAACCTTGGCAGCTTTTCGAGTGGCGATGTCTTTCCGTTTCTTTGAGTGGCTGACCGAGAATCGGGATGTGTTTGCCGCTTACAAAGCCAGTTTAGGCTTTATTTGGGCTTAAATTTTGTTTAAGTCCCACTAACGGAAGATTTTTGATTTTTGCAAGAGGTCTTAATAATGTATCCCCTCAATATATCGGGGTCAGGAGTTATTCTGGTATTCATGAACAAGCAAAGTGATTGAGAGAAGACTGCTCACGAATAATAGTTGCCAAAGAGGGAATATTACCAAGTTGAGAAATGCGGTCACGAACATACTCAAAAAAGCTGATTCCTAATTTCCGAGTAGTAGCAACAAGGGACATAAAAGTATCCCAAGCCTGAGTCCCCTGTCAGAGTTTGAGTAGCATAACTAATATTACGTCGCTGCACTGTCGTCCTAGCAGCTAACTCCGCCGGATTATTATGCAAGGGCAATTCGGGATGCTCTAAGACTAAAAGCAACTCCGAAATTTTCAGCAGGGTTAATTGTTTTCGCTCATCCAACTGTTGATAACCGCTTTGAGTATCGAAAAGTTTCCAAAACTCAGATCGGAGTTTTTCTGCCATCTGTTGACTGGGTGCATCTTTGTAAGCCAGCAAGTCTCGGTAAGCTAAAACGCACTTAAACCACCTAAAATAGAAATAGTAACTTGAGAAAAATTCTACTTATGCCAGCTAAAGATTTCCTAGATTTAGAAGAAAAGAAAAACTTACAAAAA
>NZ_JACJQV010000020.1 GCF_014696875.1 Microcystis wesenbergii FACHB-1317
CGTCTGGAAAAAGGTCATCATCGCCTCGAAAAACGTTGGTGTTGGGCTGTACCTTTAGAAGCTTTCGGCGGTCTTTATCAACAGGCTCAATGGCAAGGACTTCAAAGTATTATAGCGTTTCCTGTTCGCAAGAGGTACATTATCGATGTTGAAAAGCTTAATTAGCAAAGGTTTAACTGTGCCACACAGGTGTGAGAACCGCTATATCATGGTTAAACGAGTTCGTCATCCTGGTCATAAAACCACTTGTGAAGTCCAATTTTATCTCAGTTCTCTCCCTGCTGATGCTCAAAAAATAGGTAATGCTATTCGTAAACATTGGGGCATTGAAAATCAGGCTCATTGGATTTTAGATGTTACTTTTAATGAGGATCAATGTCGGATTCGCTCTGGTCACAGCCCTCGTAATGGGAGCCTTCTTGAGACGAGTAGCACTTAACGCTCTTAACCAGGAATCCACTTACCGACGTAGTCTGGCACAAAAAAGTCAACGGGCGGCCATGGATAATAACTATATGATGGCTGTGCTGAAAGCCTTTTGTCAAGCCTAATTGAGATGCTCTTACCCTGGGAGTACCCGTCTGGGTTTGAGCCTAAACAAGCTCGAATTATCCGCAAAGCGTCGGGATTTTACGTTTTGGTTTCTTTCCAATCTACGGAATTAGTTCCCGATATGACAGTGGGGAAGACCTGTTTAGGAATTGACGCGGGAATTGAAAGTTTTGTTGCTACTTCACGGGGAGATTTAATCAAAGCCCCTCGATTTTTGTTGAAAGTACAGAGTAAGCTTAAATTGCTACAAAGACGCTTGAAACATCAAGTCAAAGGCTCTAGCAATTGGTTGAAACTCCAAGAGAAGATAGCGAGATTACACGAAAAAGTGTCTAATACTCGTAGAGATTGGCACTTTAAATTAAGTCATTACCTTTGCGATCTCGCTGATAATATTTTCGTTGAAGATATTAACTTCGTTTCTTGGTCTAGGGGTATCGTCAGAAAACAATCTCTGGATTCGGGCATCGGTAGTTTTATTAACGAGATATTACCGTTTGTCGCTTGGAAACGGGGGAAATATTATCTTAAAGTCGATAAAAACGGAACTTCCCAGGAGTGTCCGAATTGTGGTGCGATTACTGGCAAAAAGTCGTTATCGGAAAGAGTTCACCGGTGTGATTCTTGCGGTCACATTGAACCAAGAGATACGGCATCGGCGAAGGTAATCGAGAACCGAGGAAAAAATGCGGTCGGACTGACCGTATTAGTGGGACTTAGACAAAAAACAAATCGAGAAAAGCCTCAACTCCAATCCCCGCTTGGGATTTACTTCGAGAAGCCCAAAATCGCTGAAACCCAGATAGATCAAGGAAAATCATAAATCGAGGTTAACCCTTTGTCCCGTAATGGTTTGAGCCTTTTTTGCTGACCGAAAACGCCTAAGTCCCATTAGAAAACGCTTGCGGAGGCGGTCTGGCGGGGGTCGTTCAGTTAAATCTGTTCGATCTAGTCAAGAGCCTATGAATCAAGAATCCCTTGCTACACCGCGCTCCGCGGTTAGCGGGGGAGTGTCAACTCGACGGCATCTGTCAGGAGTCCACTCGCTTGAAACCCTACGCCCAAAATTTTCTGGCCGAACTATACGGGGTTTTACCGACGCAAGTGCGGATCGTCGGCAATATTATGCCCTATTCCACCACTAATCGCGCCTTAACCGATTCCGAGCGCCCTCTAGCCGGTTTCTGGCAATGGGTGGAAACAAACGGTCAGAAAGGGCATAACGGTGTAATGGCTTTAATCAATCTGCGGAATTTATTTAAGATCGTGGTTTCGGCCGATGATCGCTACGGACCAATTTTTAATCAGGGTTCGGCGGGAGTGATTCCTGAGGCATTACTACACAATGATTATCCCTTGGCCAGTAAGATACCAATTACTTTTATCGGTTATAGTGGCGGCGCTCAGGTTTCCTTGGGTGCAATTATAGCAATTCTCTGACTTATGAGGTACAGTAGCAACAGTGAGTAAACCAATTGCGAATATCTTTTTGAGTAACTTCTAACATAGCCAATTCAATCCCTTCTATTAAGTCTT
>NZ_JACJQV010000200.1 GCF_014696875.1 Microcystis wesenbergii FACHB-1317
CAGACATATTTGATTTATTTGCCCAATCAAGAAGTCCTAACTCTCATTTATTAATTCGAGGAACTCATAACCGAAAAGTTAACTATCTCGAAGATAAGCAAAGGTCAGGGCATCCAGAGACTAAATATTTACATCAATCCATCAGAGAAATAAAAGCCTGTGGTAGCCTAGATGTGCAAGTAAAACGCAATCCTAATCACGAGGCTAGACTAGCTAAACTAACAGTTAGATTTGCCAGTTTTGAAATACAAGTACCTAGCCATCACTCCAAGGCGACCCCTCGTCAACCAGTCAAATTACCGGTAATTTTAGCTGAAGAAGAAAATCCGCATACCGGGGTTAATCCTATCAGTTGGCTCCTCTTAACTAGCCTAGACATTAGTAGCTTTGAATCGGCGATAACCTGCGTGCGCTGGTATAGTTATCGCTGGTTAATAGAACGCTATCATTTTGTTTTAAAAAGTGGTTGTGGACTAGAAAAACTGCAATTAGAAACGGGTCGGAGAATTGAGATGGCCTTAGCTACCTATTCAATTGTAGCTTGGAGATTACTCTGGTTAACCTATCAAGCACGCTTACACGGAGAGGAGAGTTGTGAAAGTTTTTTGGAAGAACATGAATGGCAATCTTTGTGTGCCACTATTCATAAAAAGAGTCCGCCACCTGAAAAGCCGCCCTCCTTTCGAGAAGCGGTCAGAATGATTGCTTCTCTTGGGGGGTTTTTAGGTAGAAAAGGTGACGGTGAACCAGGTGTTAAAACTATTTGGTTGGGACTGCGAAGGTTACATGATATCAGCGAGACTTGGAAACTATCTCATCAAATTAGTTCCCCCATAGAACCCCCTTGAGCCATCTGGCACACTTTTCTCTTTTTGTCAAATTTTATGTTAAGAAAGATGTGACTAATGGATAGCCTTGATAAGGGGGGGGTGCCTTTTGCATGAGTGCCTCTTGCCTGGTCTCAACAAGCAATTTAAATTACGAACAGCTTATGTTAGTTAACGCGCATTTGTTGGCGCTGTTAAACGAGCCTCTCCGATTTTATGTTGAAAAATGAAAAAACCAGCGTATGCAGGGGAAGCATTGGGGGGAATATCTAGTTTAGATGTATTTAATGCGTAAACAGTAATTTGATAGTTATGGGGTTTTGAGCCTTCCGGTGGGCAAGCACCACCAAAGCCGTTGTAGCCGAAGTCATTCCGCAATTGAATCGCCCCTTGAGGAAGCTTTTTACTGTCTTTCACGCCAGCATTTTCTGGTAAACTACGCACATCTGCCGGGATGTTGACGACCACCCAATGCCACCAACCGCTTCCTGTTGGTGCATCAGGATCGTACATAGTGACAGCAAAACTCTTAGTTCCTTTGGGAACATCGCTCCATTTCAAAGCGGGAGATTCATTTTTACCAGTACATCCCCATCCATTATAGATTTGTGCATTTTGTAATGATTTACCGTTTTCAATTGTTGGGCTAATTAATGTCATAGCTTGAGCGCCCAAGCTAAAACCGCCCAATGCAATCAAGCCGGCAACAATCTCTGCTTTAAACATAAAATTACTCCTTCGCTCTGGATAAGATAGGGGACAATCTCACTGGGGAAACGCCCCCAGCATTACAGATTTGTGGAAGAATAAGTAGGGAGGCACAATTATTTGTAGGATGGGTTAGCGGTAGCGTAACCCATGCTGGCTGCTTGACACCCCCCCCTGAACGGTTACAATGTTCTTGCTATGTTGCAGAGAACTCACAAAACCAATAGCGATCGCTATTGGACAAAAACTTTTCCATCTACTGATATTGTTATGCCAAAGTTTGTCTTGGATATGCTTGATTGTGACATACTCCTACACTTCTCTTCTTTTTGTCTGAAGTTGGATAACTTCTTCCAGATTAGCTCTTTTTTTATCCCTCAAAACAAAATTGATGCTCTAGTAGGCTTCTCATCCAATCCAGCTATTGCTTCGGAGGCGATGAGCTTTGTTTGGCTCTACCGAACCTGTCATGCAAAACTATTTTTTGCTAGGCTGCTTGTCAGCATTTAATTTGGATTACACCTATCATTGTCAGTCTAAGAGGAAATAAAATGACAATTAAAAAGCACAATAATATAGCTCAATATATAGCTAAACAAATCTCTAAACAAAGCTTTTCTCTTATCCGAGCAGATGTTTTACAAGCAAATGTTGATTTGACGAAAAAAGACTTACAACATTTTTTTGAAAGTTGGAATGATTTAAAAGTAGATAGCTATATGAATGATGGAGGTCGTTATCGTTATCGTAGATATTCAGTATTTAGATATGAGGGATCTCAAAAAAAATTAATAGAAAGGCAGGGGGAACCTCATTATCAATACAAAGAGTTTAATGTATTAAATGGAGGAATCAAAAGATATTTTGAGCCAATTAAAGCCGAAATTCAATCGAGTTTAGTATTTGTTAAAATAATTAGCTTGTGTATTAATACCTTTGAGGAAATCAGTATGAAAACCAAAGATTGGCATATAGAAGCTCATCAATTTCGTATTATGACAAATGCACAAGATTTTGGCTTCCCTACCCCAGAAGGAATTCATCGAGATGGAGTAACCTATGTCTTTATTATGCTAATCAGCAGAAAAAATATTATTGGTGGAGAGAGTCATCTGTAGGATGATCAAAAACAGCATTTTTTTAGCTATTTTTTAGAAAATCCTCTGGATTGTACTTTTTTGGATGATGAGAAATTAATGCACAGTGTTTCAGCTATTCAACCTTCCAAAGATGCTCAGGAAGGATATCGTGATACCTTAGTTATCACATTTACTAAACTATAAAAGATCAAGACTATGTACCCACTCTATTACTGATTGTGAATGCAAATGTATCAAGTAAATTTTAATACTGGAAAAATTTTTTTAATTCTCTTTTTCGGAGTTTTTGGAATATCAACAGCTGCTATTTTTGTTAAACTTGCAACAGAAACAACAGGATTAGATGGAATAGGATTTAGCCTATTTTTAGCAGCTTCTCGCTTGATAATTTCCTCTTTATTAATGTTCCCCTTTTGGAAACAATTAAAACACGCTAAAATACAGCCTAACGCAATTAGATACTCCATTTTAGCTGGTATTTGTCTAGCTATTCACTATGCTACTTGGTTTTTATCTCTTTCTTATACATCAGTTACTGCTTCTACTGCAATAGTTACAACCTGTCCAATTTGGGTTGCACTAATATCAAGATTTTTCTTTGGGGAGAAATTATCAAAAGAAACAATTATAGGAATTACAATAGCAACATTTGGAGGACTTATTATTGCTAATGATGGAATGAAAGGAGGCACACCTGCCCAAAATCCAATCTTAGGAAACTTACTGTCTTTAGTTAGTGCATGGGTTTACAGCATCTATTTCTTGTTTGGTAAAGAGGCACAACGGAAGGGATTAGTAACAAGTTTGTATGCAGTGATTGCTTATAGTGCTTCAGCGATAACTCTTTTCCCTTTACCCTATTTTTTTCAAACAAATTATATTGGCCATCCTATAATTGTCTATTTGTATATATTTTTGATGGCGATTTTTGCTCAAATTATAGGGCAAAATTGTCTTAATCTCTCGCTACGGTGGACATCACCTATTATTGTTACCTTGGCTGTTATGTTTGAACCTATTTTTGCAGGTATCCTTGCTTATATTGTTTTTGATGAAGCTCCTAGTTATATTTTACTAATTGGTGTAACAATTCTTCTAATAGGTGTAGGAGTTACTGCCGTTAATCTCAAAACCTGAGTGAGATCGCCGCTTCGTAGATTGTTTTGACATTCATGAAACCCAACATTTCTACACAAACAATATTCCCTTAATTTGCTGGGTTACGTTCCTTAACTTAACCTACCGTTGTTAATTTATAAATCAGGCTTTTTCACCTTTGAACTAGATAAATCTTGAGACTTTTTAATGAATTTCTCATCAAAAGTATAAAACTCGAAACAATGAAGACTAGATGCCAAATGAAAAGCATCAGCAAAATCAAGTCCATTTTCATGCCATTCAATAACTTTTAAAATCAGCCTTTCATTAGTCAAATACACATTGGGTAAACCAAAAACTTTTCTAAAAGCCTGACAAATTTCAACAGACTTAAATTTATAGGCAAATCGCAATACCCATTCCGTTTCTAAAATTACCGTGTCAGCAATAAAGATATTTTTATCATGGAATATCTTAAAACTCTTTTGATATTGTTCCTCATTATCCCTTGTTATTAATCTAACAATAACATTTGTGTCAATAGCGATCAATGATTCCATGATTTTTGTATTCCTTCAGCAATTGCTAGATCCATTTCTTCAGTGGTTTTTGCTTTACCCCGATAGTTCAAACAGCCAGCAACTTCATCTAACTTTGTTTTCGAGAAAAGTTTTTTAGGCTTTACTAAAACTCCATCCCCTACATTAATTAGGATTAATTCTTGACCCTCTTCCCACTGCTCTCGTAACGACGGAGGAACAGTCACTTGACCCTGACTAGATAGTTTTGTAGTTTCCATTACCAGAATCTTAAAAAATTTTCTCTATTTGAGCCTAACATAAAATGAGCAGCCATAGGTTGTTTTGACATTCATGAAACGCAACATTTCTACACAAACAATATTCCCCGAATTGGCTGGGTTACGCTCCTGAGCTTAACCTACCTTTATTTGTAGTGCGATCGCTGTTTCCATCGTTGATCCACCTCGTCTTCAGAACCTTGCTTGAGGCTTTCGCCGAGAGCTTCACAGATTATCCTGAATCCGAGTTAGCTGCCTGCTTGTATTTTGGCAAAAAGGGACAAACCCACCAGCCGTGGTCAAGATGTTAGTTAACGCGCATTTGTTGGCGCTGTTAAACGAGCCTCTCCGATTTTATGTTGCAAAATGAAAAAACCAGCGTATGCAGGGGAAGCATTGGGGGGAATATCTAGTTTAGGGACTGGCGTAGAAATAATATCCCAGCCAGAAAATCGCTCCGTAGAAAAACCAGACCAGCCAGATGGCACATTATCAAAGCGCAAGTCCCTAACATCTCGAAGGCTCTCCCCCTACTTAGGGTGATCAGCAAACCTGAGCGAGCGGAGGGCGCAAGCTTTGCGCCCCTACAGTAACGGATTTTGTCCACAATGTAGGGGCGAACTGCGTTCGCCCAAAAGGTACATTATCAAAGCGCAAGTCCCTTAGATGTATTTAATGCGTAAACAGTAAAAGGAAAGCGAAAAAAAGTGAATGGGCAAAGAAAAAGAGGAAGGGTGAATGTGATGGGAGCCTTAAGATATAATGATAAAAAACGAGTCTGTTTTATGATCAAAAAAGGAAATTCAGAAACTTTCCATGAACAATTAAAGAAACTTCATGAAGAAATTCGTCAAGAATGGATAAACTTGGGAAATCTGGTTCTTCGTTACTTAGTATGGTTCGATATGGGGGCATAAATCGACTGAATCCTTATCTGGCAAGAGATTTAATTGATTAGTTCGCTCTAGATCGAAACCAATTAACAAAAATCGCCAAATGTCTTTCTCTATAAGAGTTTCATTCCTTATAACCCTGTACGTTGCATAAGACAAACCGAAGAGCCGGAAATCTGCCCGAAGATTTTCCAGAAAAAGGACCGAAGATTATCATTATATTAGACAATGCTAGTGATCACAAAAAGAAAGATGTTATTGAGCAAGTGGAAAAAGAGTTGCCCAATATTAGGCTAGAGTTTTTACCAGCTTATAGTCCAGATTACCACCTAATAGAATTAGTGTGGCATTCCGCTAAAGAATACATAGCTAATCGAGAATTTGAAAATAAAGAAGAACTGGAAAAAGTAGTCAATCAGCTTTTAAATGAAGGGGGATTGATTATTAAATGGAGTAGAAAACTGAAAAATAAGGGTAATGCTGTCAATGTAACTTAAATGCGTAAAAGCTTATCAGTTATCAGTTATCAGTTCACTGATAACTGTTTACTAATAACCTATGAAAAAAACCTGATCTAAATAGGGCTTGCTGAATAATGGTAAAACCCTTTTAAAATAAGGCTTTTGACCTGTTAAAATCCGATGTTAGTGCAAGAAAATAGGATTGGGACATTCAAAAACCTTGCATTATTCTTTTTGTAGTACATAAACTGGTACAAAAAACTAGGGCAACAAAGCCTGAAACTCCTGACTCCTGACTCCTGACTCCTAACCCCACCAATACACTTTTTCAGCAAACCCTAAATACCATTTTTCCAAAGTAACGACAGAGATGGTCATGTCTGCTACGAATAAAGAAAAATGGTATTATTCTTCTTCTAAACTTAATCCTAACGCCTGTAAGCGTTCCGCTAGTCGATCCGCGCGTTTCTTTTCTTTATCGGCACGTTTCTTTTCTTTATCGGCACGTTTCTTTTCTTTATCAGCGCGTTTCTTTTCTTGACGCATTTGAGACTCTAACTCAACAGTTGTTAAAAATTTCTCTCCATCGGGACGATACAATTCTAAACTAGATTTATCCCAGATAAAACGCATACCTAAGCGGGGACTTATCCAGTCATTGATGGGGATAATTTCTCTTAAATTTTCTCCCTGTCTTTGCCAACCTTGTAAACGACAGCGCATCGGGTTATATAAATAGTATTCTTCTACACTATATGTGTCATAAAACTCTAATTTTCGACTCATCTCTGCTTTTGTATTCTTCGGTGATAGAATTTCAAAAACTACTTGAGGAGCGATATTTTCTTCCTGCCATTGACGATAGGAACCCCTCCGTCCTTTGGGACGGCCAAAAGCTACCATCACATCGGGAGCAACCGGTGAAACCAAAGTAGAACGCAGAGGATACCAGAGTAAATCTCCGGCAATAAACACCCTAGGGTCATCGGCAAAGATAATCTCTAAATTCTCCTTAATTTTGACAATCCACTCATATTGTTCGGTATTATCTGCCATCGGTTGACCATCACTATCTGGGAAAAGAAGATCGTCGTCAATATCAAGATAACTAACCATTGTCTTTTATTTTTAATAGATGGTTGTTTTTTGATTGTAGCAAGATAATTATGAATTATGAATTATGAATAGGAATTATGAATTGGGGAGTGGGGGAGATGGGGGAGTGGGGGAGTGGGGATGAGGGGAGGAGGGAGAAAAAAGCTGATGGCTGACAAAAGGTCTTAAGCGGCGGTTATATCTAGTAGAGTCTATATTTATCAAAAAGTTAATTGACTAGAATCTATAAAAGCGTTAGGATTGATGGTGACAAATAGTTATTATTGAGGAGGGGATAAGAACTTGATACAGGCAACCCTGCACCAGTTAAGGGTTTTCGAGGCTACCGCACGACACAGTAGCTTCACCAAGGCGGCCGAGGAGTTATTTATCACTCAACCTACCGTCTCAACCCAAGTCAAACAACTCACAAAAGCTGTGGGTTTACCGCTATTCGAGCAAATTGGCAAACGTTTATTTTTAACCGAAGCGGGTCAGGAATTACTGTTCACCTGTCAAGAGATTTTTAATAAATTGGACAACTTTCAGATGAAAGTGGCCGATATTAAGGGAACTAAACAGGGAAAGCTGACTTTAGCCGTAATTACCACCGCTAAATACTTTGTACCGCGATTACTGGGGGCATTCTGTCAACAGTATCCCGGTATCGACATCGCTCTACAGGTGACTAACCACCAGAAACTGCAAGAGCGAATGTCAAACAACGAGGATGACCTCTATATTCTCAGTCAACCGCCGGAAGAAGTGGAACTGTGTTCTCAGTCTTTCCTCGAAAATCCCCTAGTGGTGGTGGCGCGACGAGATCATCCATTGGTGGGCCAGAAAAATCTCCCCCTTGAGTGCCTCAATCATCAACCTTTTATTATGCGCGAATCGGGATCCGGAACCCGCCAAGCGGTACAAAAATTATTTAATCTCCACGATATTAAAGTTAAGGTGCGCTTGGAATTAGGCAGTAACGAGGCGATTAAACAGGCTATTTCTGGCGGTTTGGGAATATCGGTACTATCTAAGCATACTCTCATCTCGGAAGGGGAAAACGGAGAATTAGCCATCCTCGACGTGGAACAGTTTCCGATTCAGCGCAATTGGTACGTTTGTTACCTGGCCGGAAAACAACTTTCCGTGATTGCCGATGCTTTTTTCAAATACCTGCTGGAAGCTAGTCAAACCATCCCCATTCATGCCCCGTTAAAAAATGATCACAGCTTATTAGTGAGCCATTAAACCTTAAACTTTAATTCAGGATCATTTTTCTTCTTGAGGTGGTTATATGTTCGAGTCCTTCAGCCAGACTATCTGGTTGGTACCTCTTTATGCCTTTGCGGGCGCACTTCTGGCTCTACCCTGGTCTCCCGGTATTATCCGGCAAACCGGCCCGCGACCGGCTGGTTATCTGAATTTGATCATGACTTTCTTGGCTTTTTTCCATAGCCTTTTTGCTTTGCTCGCCGTTTGGGGTCGTCCGCCGCAATCTATAGCATTTAATTGGCTAAATGCCGCAGATTTAAGCATATCTTTAGATGTGCAGATTTCGGCTGTTAATATCGGGGCTTTATTGCTAATTACTGGCTTAAACCTCGCCGCGCAGGTATATGCGATCGCCTATCTAGAAATGGATTGGGGTTGGGCAAGGTTTTATTCTCTCGTCGCTCTCTTTGAAGGGGGTATGTGCGCCCTAGTTATCTGTAATTCGCTATTTTTCAGCTATTGTGTGCTAGAAGTTCTCACCCTCGGCACTTATCTACTGATTGGTTTCTGGTTCAATCAATCTCTGGTAGTGACGGGGGCGCGGGATGCTTTTCTGACTAAACGGATTGGCGATTTAATCCTGTTGATGGGAGTGGTGGCCCTTTTACCCCTGGCGGGAACCTGGAACTTTGACCAATTAACACAATGGGCGGCTACAGCCAATTTAAACCCCAATGTGGCTAATTTACTCTGTTTAGCCCTGATTGCCGGTCCGATGGGCAAATGCGCTCAATTTCCCCTGCATTTATGGCTAGATGAGGCCATGGAAGGACCGATGCCAGCGACAATTCTGCGGAATACGGTCGTCGTTTCCACCGGCGCTTGGTTATTGGTGAAATTAGAGCCGGTGCTGCAATTATCGCCCTTAACCTTGCAAGTAATGATCATTGTTGGCTCTGTCACTGCCATCGGTGCGGGTTTAATTGCGATCGCCCAGATCGATGTCAAGCGCTCCCTTTCCTATTCCGTCAGTGCCTACATGGGACTGATTTTTATCGCTGTGGCCACCGGACAAACGGAAACCGCTTTAGTGTTACTCTTTACATACGCGATCGCTATGTCCCTGTTAGTCATGGTGGTGGGTAACATCATTTGGAATAATATCAGCCAAGATTTAAGCCAATACGGCGGTTTATGGTCTCGTCGTCCCGTTTCTGGCATTTGTTATCTCGTCGGTGCCGCTAGTTTAGTCGCACTGCCTCCCTTTGGTGGTTTTTGGTCATTGGCCCGCATGGGCGATCGCCTCGCAGAAATCAGTGGTTTACTGTTATTAGTGCTATTGTTGGTCAATGCCTTAACTGCCTTTAGTGTCACTAGAGAATTTTGCGTTTTCTTTGGCGGTAAAATCAAACCAATGACCCTGCGCTCTCCGGAAGCTCTTTGGCCCTTAGTTATCCCCATGACTGTGACCATGGGTTTCGCCCTTCATCTGCCGATTTTATTAGCGCAATGGCATTTATTACCAAGTAACTTAAATCTGGGAGTGGCTTTTCTCTTGGTGCTTTCCACTGCTGGGGGCGTAATTCCGGCAGCATATATTTATCTGAATGAAAATATCTCCAAACCGATCGTTTTTCAACCGAAAGCCCTTCAAGATTTCTTTGCCAACGACCTTTATACAGCCAAATTGTATAAAGTCACCATCGTTTTTGTCGTCGGATTAATTTCGCAAATTATTAACTGGATCGATACCTTTCTGGTGGATGGGATCGTTAATCTGGTGGGATTAGCCACGGTTTTTGGTGGTCAGAGTTTGAAATATAACGTCTCAGGCCAGACCCAATTTTACTTTCTGTCGATTATTTTGGGGGTGGCTTTGATTGGTATTATCATCTGCTGGCCCCTACTAGCACAAATTTCTCTAGTTTTCAGTTAAAGATTTGATAACTTAGGCTTTTCTTTAGCATCCCCGGCCCTGACAATAGAATTTGTCCTGATTAATGGAAACAACTACCGATGTTCAATACCTCTCGTCGCCAATTAATCCGTTATGGGGGTGGTTTTTTGGGAACCGGTCTGGCCGCTACTATTTTAGGCTCGCAACTGTCCCAAACTAACGCCCAAACTGCTGTTAATTCTGAGCCATGGCTAACTGCTCAAAATAAGGGATTGAACCCCGACCAAGCTTTAACTATGCTCATGGAAGGCAATCAACGTTTCTGGGAACGAAGACAAAAAAGTCCTAACCGCGATCAAGCTCGACTCACAGAAGTGGCCGAAAGTCAAGCCCCTTTTGCGGCAATTTTGGGCTGTGCCGATTCTCGCGTACCGGCAGAAATCGTTTTTGATCAAGGATTAGGAGATCTATTTGTTTGTCGGGTAGCGGGAAATTTAGCCACTTCCGAAGAAATTGGTAGTCTCGAATTCGGCACGTTGGTGTTAGGAGCTAAGGTAATTATTGTCCTCGGCCATTCCCGTTGTGGAGCGGTAAAAGCCACCATTGAAGGGGGTCGTTTCCCCGGACAAATCGGTCGTTTAATCGATGGCCTACAGGTGGGAGTTGATCGGGCCGAAAAACAACCCGGTTCCAACAAACTTGAGCGAGCCATTAAATCCAATGTTGTCTATCAAGTAGAGAAATTAGGCAAGTCCCCAGTCATGGGTGATTTAGTAGATAAGAAACAATTAAAAATTGTTGGAGCCTACTACGATCTCGATACCGGCAAAGTGAGTTTAATTTAGTCAATTCTAGATTAGTCATCGTGTCGTTTGGCTAATCCTTTTCTCATCCCAGTCATTATAAATTCGATCGATACCAATATGCTCAGTACCCTGCTTTGGTTGCCAATAATTGGAGCAATTATCGTCGGTCTTTTCCCCGATAAATTTGCCCCAGCAAAATTACGTCAAATTACCCTCTTTTTTGTTGCCGCCGTCCTCCTTTGGTCTTTATATCTGCTGACCCAATATAACTTAACCAGTAATGGCTTTCAATTTTCTGAATACCGCGAATGGGCAAAACCAATCGGTTTAAGTTATAACCTCGGAGTCGATGGTTTGTCCTTACCGTTAATTATTTTAAACTGTTTCTTGACAGGAATAGCTATCTATAGTACCGAAGAAAAAGTAGAGCGTCCCCGACTTTATTACATCCTAATCCTCCTGATTAACGCCGGGGTTTCTGGGGCATTAATGGCCAAAAACCTGCTGCTGTTCATCGTTTTCTATGAACTAGAATTAATCCCCTTTTATCTGATGATTGCTATCTGGGGAGGCGAAAAACGTGGCTATGCTTCGATTAAATTCCTTCTCTACACTGCTGTCTCTGGGTTATTAGTCCTAGCGGCATTTTTAGGCATAGGTTTCCTCAACGGTGGTACTTTTGACTATTCCTCCCTCTCCACCGCCGATTTCTCCCAAAAAACCCAATTACTGCTCTTAACTCTGCTGTTAGTGGGATTTGGCATCAAAATCCCCCTCGTACCTCTCCATACTTGGCTACCGGATGCCTATACGGAAGCTTCCCCCGCTACGGCAATTTTACTAGGTGGTATCCTCGCTAAACTCGGTACTTATGGCTTAGTTCGCTTTGGTCTGCAATTATTCCCGGAAACTTGGTCTTTAATCGCCCCCGGACTGGCAATTATCGGCGTTATTAGCGTTATTTACGGAGCCTTGAGCGCTATTGCCCAAAAAGACATTAAACGCATGGTGGCCTACAGTTCGATCGGTCACATGGGCTATATACTGGTAGCAGCCGCCGCTGGCACGGGTTTAAGCGTCCTTGGTGCCGTCGCGCAAATGATTAGCCACGGTCTTATTCTCGCCCTCTTATTCTATCTGGTGGGCATCGTCGAACGCAAAGCCGGAACTAGAGATTTAGACGTTTTAAACGGTTTAATGAACCCAATTCGCGGTTTACCCTTGGTTAGCGCTCTGTTAATTCTCGCCGGTATGGCCAGCGCTGGTATCCCCGGATTAGTGGGATTTGTGGCGGAATTTATCGTTTTTCAGGGGAGTTTTTCCCGTTTTCCCGTGCAGACGGTTCTCTGTATCATCGCTTCCGGTTTAACGGCGGTTTACTTTGTTATCCTGCTTAATCGCACCTGTTTTGGTAAATTGGATAATAAACTTGCCTACTATCCCAAAGTCCTGAAATCGGAAACTATCCCCGCTTTTGTCCTAATGGTATTAATCGTCTTTTTAGGTATTCAACCCAATTATTTAGTCCGTTGGATTGAACCCACCACTAACTCGATGGTTGTCAGCTTATCGGGGGAAGCAAAACCTAGTTTTGTCTTCAAAAAATCTCCGCAAAAGTCCTCAAAAACCAACTGGTTGAATCGGGGTAAATTTTTGAGTAATAGTTAGTTATCCCTCGCTGTTTCCGAATTATTGTAACCGCTGCTAATTACTTTACCTAAAACTATGACTGGGACATTAATCAAAGCCAAAATTCCCCCTTCTACTCACGAATTTGCCGACATTATCCACCGTTTAGAAGCGGGTGGTTCCATGTTACCGGATACTCCCGAAAACCTGATGCAAATTATCGGCATTTATAAAGCTTATGCCGTGCCGATGGATTTTTATTGGCGAGATCTGCTCTATATTGCCGAACGAGTTTTCCTCGATCCTTTGCCCTTTTTTAAATATTTTCTACCCCAAGAATACCTAGACCTACAAAATCATTACGCTGGCGATAATGCCGATTTACGCATCTGGCGCGGTACGGGTTCTGCTCACCCTGAATTGTTAGAATTCATGGATAAAGGTAAAACCAGAAAAATGCCCAGATTAATCCATCATCTTTGGCATGACCGCGTTAATATGGAATTTGCTGAAGCTTGTATGCAAGCCATGTTATGGCATGGCCGCGATATGGGTTGGGGTTTATTTGATGCCTATCTTGATTCAGAAGAATATCGCCAAAATGCCGACCGCGCTATTAAGGCCTATTTCAAGAAAAACCCCGTGATGATGAAACTTTATGACCTGTTCCCCGATATGTTTTTGGAACAGGTGCGGATGATGTCCTACTACTCTAATTTAGGACTATTCTGGGAAGTGATGGCCCCGGTGTTTTTCGAGATGTCTGATATCTACGATGAAGGCGGGTTTAAAGGTGTTCCCGATGCTATGAATTTCCTAGTTAATGGCATTTTTGCCATCGCCGGCCGGCCAATTTACCATCACGTTTATATTGATGGTCAATGCTACGAAATTATCCCCAAATCAAAGGCTTTTACTTGGCTTTATGAAGCGGCTTTACCCTATGTGGAAGCGGTCTTTTATCGTACTGCTCCCTTCCGGGGTACAAAGTCCTATAATGCCCAAGCAAAACAGGTTCCCGACCAACAAAAAGACTTTCACTATGGTATTCTTTACGCGGATGTTTTCCCCGTGGGTACTGCGGGAATTCCCCCGACGTTGTTAATGGATGATATGTATCATTTTTTACCCCAATATCTGATTGATTACTATCAACAAAACTGCCGGGGGGAAGACGATATTTTGATTCAATTGGGTATTACTTTCCAGCGATCGATGTATAATGTTACTTCGGCAGTTATTCAAGCTCTACGCACTGCTTTACTCTATCCCCTCGACGATCCTAATCCCAAACATTTACTCAAAAATCGTCAATTCTTTGAGGCACAAATGGACAGATTTAAACGCCCCGAAGCGCGTCTTAGAGATATCCAAAATCCTAATTATCGTTAAGGTTTCTTGATTATTTTTCTGGTGGGTTTATCGCCCACCTTTTTTGATATAATGAGATAACCGACACCCAACCTCAAAAAAGATGACCACTTTTCCCATCATCGACAATAACGAGTTTTGTGCGGATGAGGTAAAATTTCCCCCCAGGGATATCTGGAGTGAGGAACCCCCCTTGGAAAGCTACGCTCATTTACAACAAATTCTGATTTTACTTCAATGTTTAGAATGGTTATGGCAAGATCGCAATGATTATTTTGCCGCCGCTAATTTGAGCATTTATTATAGTCCTAATCAGAAAAAATCTGAGGATTTTCGCGGGCCAGATTTTTTTGTCGTTTTGGGAACAGAAAGACGCTTAGATCGAAAAAGTTGGGTAGTTTGGGGAGAAGGGGGCAAATATCCCGATGTTATCGTGGAAATTCTCTCTCCTAGTACCGCCAAAATAGATCGCGGCCAGAAAAAACAAATTTATCAAGATATTTTTCGCACTCCCGATTATTTTTGGTTCGATCCTGAAACCTTAGAATTACAAGGATTTCGGCTAATGGAAGGGCAATATCAAGCAATTGAACCGACGGACCGGGGTTGGTTATGGAGCGATCGCTTAGGCTTATTTCTGGGTATTTATCAACAACAATTACGCTATTTCAATAGGGAGGGTGAATTAATTCCTACCCCCGCAGAAGTGGCTAAACAGGAACGTCAAGAGAAGGTTTTAGCCTTACAACAAATAGAACAGTTAAAATCTCGCTTACGCGAGTTAGGAGCCGATTTAGAAGGTATTTAGAGCCAGTTTTTTTGAGGAGAAACAGGTAAATTTTCCGTAAATTCCCCCACCCCTAACACCTCACTCCCCTCTCCCATTTAGATAGTCAACAGCTTAGTATTTTTTGCCTCTTGCCTGACTGGGAGTCACAAGTCTAAGCTAAGAATAGCTTGCCAACCCGTCCCGACCACCGGATAACTGATAGAATGAATGATTCTAACGCTAATTCTCCCGCTCAATCCTCAGAAGAGACAATAGATGAAACCAATTGGGTAGATCTGGGGGAAGAGGAGAAACCCCTAGATAAACCCACTGCCAAACCTATCCAACCATCTCCTCTCAAGTCTATCGCTACCCTGATCACGGTGGAGACGGCTTTTTTGGCCAGTGCTACCAGTTTAATCTGGTTAATTGACTATTATTTTCCCCTCGGACCGTTATTAAGGGTTTTCTTCCCGATTCCTATCGCTTTAGCCTATTTACGTTGGGGCGCTCGTTGTGCTTCCATGACAGCATTAGTTTCCAGTTTACTTTTGTCGGTGTTAATGGGACCGACTCGCAGTATCGTCTTTTTGATTCCCCACGGCTTGATGGGGTTACAATTGGGGCTATGCTGGCGCCGGGGTGCGCGCTGGGAATTTTCTATCTTGACTGGGGGACTGTTGGGTGCTTTTGGTTTATTCTTTCGTTTTTGGCTGTTTTCAATTCTTTTAGGCGAAAATCTCTGGTTATATGTGATTACCCAAGCGACTAATTTTATCGATTGGATTTTCACCCAGTTAGGGATTCTCGCTAAACCGACGCTGCTGCAAGTGCAATCGATAGCAGTTGTGGGCATATTTGTCAATAGTTTATTATACTTATTTGCCGTGCATTTAGTGGCGTTATTAGTTCTCGATCGCCTCGGTAATCCGATTTCTCGTCCGCCCAAATGGGTGCAGGTCATACTAGATTATGAGTGATTATTTAGCGCTTTATCGTCAGTATCTCCAGTCAATTAATCCGGCACTGGATGGAGAGTTTTTAATCGCAGAAAATCTATCTACTAATTGGGATGAACCAGAAACGGCTTTAGATTTTCATAACTGTGCGGTGATGGCTTTAATTGAAGCGGAAAATTCCCCAATGCGATCGATGTATGTGGAGATGGCTTTTCAATCTCTGCAAAGAGTCCTATAAATGGCGGTTTATCCCCTTGCTACTGCCCATTTAGCTCTAGTTTATTATCTAGTAGGCGATCGAGATTTAGCGGCACAAAATGCTTTTAATGCTTTAGTCCAAGTGCTATCATCGGTGAATGCTAATTACCCCCAGGGTTTAATTTACTATTTTCCTGCCCATAACCGACAGGAATTATTAAGGGATTTATTGGAGACCGCTAATTATAGCGAGCAGACCTTGTTCTTATCCACAGAAATATTATATCGCTCATCCCTAGCTTTTTATAATCAAAATGGGGTAAGATTTCTGGAATTAGCCAATCATGTTAACCCCAATTCCTGTCATCTCAATCGTCAATTAGGTATCGCCAAATTAATTAATCAACAGCTAGAAGGTTTATTTCATCTCCATCGCGCCGTTAATCTCGATCCGGAAGATGCCGAGAATTTGCAAGCCCTTTATTTGGCCTATCGGGGATTAGGACAACAACAATTAGCTAATTTTTGGTTAGAAACAGCGAAAGTAACGGGTAAAAGTTGGACAAATTTAGATATAAATCAGCCCTTTACCTATCTAGATTTTGATCGGGATATTACCCTAGCTGTAGAAGCAAGTTTTCGCAGTTTTGTCACGGGAGTTTTACTCGCGCAAGGGGATTGGTTTGAAGCAGAAATGGAATTTTGGCGCCATAGTATTAGGGAAGGAATGACGGTTATTGATGTGGGGGCAAATGCCGGAGTTTATACTTTTAGTGCCGCTCATCGAGTCGGAAAAACGGGAAAAGTTATCGCTATCGAACCTTTTTCCCAATGTATCCAGTTACTAGAAGAAACCTGTCGGGTTAATCAATTTTCTTGGGTTTATCCCTGTGGAGGAGCGGCCAGTAATCAAAGGGGAAATGTTTATTTATCCCTGTATCAAGCTAGTGAATTAAATGAAGTCGTTACCGATGCAGCCCAATTAAAGTCAGACAATTACGAAGCAGTTCCCTGTTTTACCCTCGATAGTTTAATTGATACCTATCAGTTAGAAAGGGTGGATTTACTCAAAATTGATGCGGAGGGCCACGAATTACCGGTTTTAGAAGGTAGTCAACTTTTACTTGAGCGTTTTGCCCCGATTATTCTCTACGAAAATATTGCCGGTAATCAAGGCAGTAATTTAGCCGCGGCCCGATGGTTAAAGGGGAAAGGTTATCGACTATACCGTTATCGTCCCTACCTGCAAGAATTGCTAGAAATCGAGTCAGAAGCCGATTTACAGGGAATTTTGAACGTTATCGCCTTACCAGAACGGGAATTAAGGGATTAAGGAAACCGTCAATCCGGTCATCTCATGAATAATCCTAGCTGGACTAGCGGGTTAATTAATTCTTTAGAAAGCCAAAAGGAGATAAAAAGAAAATTTTAGCCTAAAAAGTCAGCTATATAGCTTTTTAGGTCTATTTTATTGCCTATCATTGCTCCTGACTCCTGAATTCTAGCTATTGACTCCTTTCTTGCCCCGAAAAATTTATCTTGGTCAGGGGATCATCGTCTTGTCAGAGAGTGACCGAGTGAGTTATAGTCGTCTATAAGACTCGATTAAAGCATTTCTTAAAAGAATCGTGGTTTTTGGAAAATCGAAAAGTGCGCTATTTTCCCTTCCACAGAAACCTGTTGCCGAGGGGAGTAACTCAAAAACTCCTTTTTTCCTAGATTCTGATAGACAGAACCGGCGGAAACGGATAAAAAATGCTGTTATCGAGCAAGACTCAGGGATTAATTGAAAATCTCGTCTCCTGGCTGTGCTTACCTAATTGTGGGTCAAGCCGGCAGTTGCCAAACAGACTTAACAACTGAAACCAAGACTCAGTTCCCACGTCTGAGAGGCAGATGAACATCAAGATGAGGCTTTAACGATGCGGACTCATCTTCTTAGAACTTTCTTAACAAGACCAGATTTCCAGAAGTAGCCTCAAAGCATAGACAAATAGCCCATGGTCCGTCGCTTTTGAAACCGAAAGATTGAGGAAATTGAATGCCAAAACAAATAATCATAGCCGAACAACACCATATAGCGGCTGTTTTTTGGGAAGATCAAATTCAGGAATTAGTTGTAGCCACAGGTAATCAGCAGGTGGCCGACATCTATCTAGGATTAGTAGAAAATGTCATCCCCGGGATAGATGCAGCCTTCGTCAATATTGGCGATGCGGAACGCAATGGCTTTATCCATGTCACCGACCTGGGCCCCTTAAGACTGAAAAAAACCGCCGGTGCCATCACGGAATTACTGGCCCCCCAGCAAAAAGTGCTGGTACAGGTAATGAAGGAACCCACCGGCAATAAAGGACCGCGACTAACGGGAAATGTCACTCTCCCTGGTCGTTATCTGGTATTGATGCCCAATGGTCGCGGGGTGAATCTTTCCCGTCGCATCCGCAGTGAAGACGAGCGCTCCCGTTTACGAGCTTTAGGGATTTTGGTCAAACCGGCGGGGATGGGTTTGCTGGTACGCACCGAGGCCGAAGGCAAAGCGGAAGAAGCGATTATCGAGGATTTGGAATTTCTGCAAAAACAGTGGGAGAGCATCCAACAGATGGCCGTCAGCAGCCGCGCCCCGGCCCTGCTTAACCGCGATGATGACTTTATTCAAAGGGTTTTGCGGGATATGTACAGTGCCGATGTCAATCGCATTGTTGTGGATAACCCGGTGGCGGTAAAACGAGTTAAACAGCAATTGACGAACTGGGGCGGCGGCAAAGCTCTCGAAGGGGTTTATATCGACTCCCATCGGGAAACCCAGCCAATTCTCGACTATTTCCGGGTTAACGCCGCCATTCGCGAGGCCCTCAAACCCCGGGTTGATTTACCCTCCGGCGGCTACATTATCATCGAACCGACGGAAGCTTTAACGGTAATTGATGTTAACTCCGGTTCCTTTACCCGTTCGGCCACGGCCCGAGAAACCGTACTCTGGACTAATAGCGAGGCCGCCACAGAAATCGCCCGACAACTGCGCTTGAGAAATATCGGCGGTGTGGTGGTGGTGGACTTCATCGATATGGATTCCCGTCGCGACCAGTTGAAACTGCTGGAATTGTTTAATAAGGCCCTGAAAAGCGATAAGGCCCGGCCCCAGATTGCCCAATTATCGGAATTGGGGTTAGTGGAATTAACTCGTAAGCGTCAGGGGAAAAACATTTATGAATTATTCGGCAAAACCTGTGACCATTGCGGCGGACTGGGCCATTTAGCCCATCTACCCGGAGAAGGCAACGCCATCGCCTTAGAAACCCCCACCCTTAGCCGCGCGGAAAAAGAAACCCTTGTCGTTGCCCCAATTAATACAAAAGTTCTACCAGATAAGAGCGCTCCTAGCGTTGCGGCGGCCGAACCCTATCTAGAAGTTTTCTCCGAATTTGAGGCCGAAGAAAACGCCCAAGAGATAGATCTTTCCTTCCATCCCAACTATCAAGAACAGGTTAATAATTCTCGTCGTCGCCGTCGTCGTCGTCCCTCGGAACTGTTACTAAAAGAGGAACGGAGCGAAAAAGCCTCTACTAACGGTGTTAACAACGAAATCGAGCCGGAATCAGAACCCCAACGCCTTGAGGAAAAACGAGAACGCCCGGCCCGTCTCTCGAAACGGGGAGAAGATGCCGGTGCTGGCAAAAATATCCCCGTCACCGAACGGGAGCGGGTTTCCGTGGAAATGACCCCCGTAGAACAGGAAGTTTATTCTTTAATGGGCATTTCTCCCCTGATTCTGGTGGATAAGGAGTTTAGAGACCCGAAATCGGTGATTGTTTCCGTGAAACTGGCAGGGGAAAGAGAAGCGGAAAACCCAGAAATGCCTGTTACTCCTGAAATATCCTTGACTCCTACCCTAGAAGTCGAGGACACCCCGGTAGAAGCGACGGAAACCAGCGAGGAAGCCGAAAATCGCTCCTTGGTGCGCCGTCGTCGTCGTTCCACCACTAGCGAAGTTGGTCAGGAAATCAACCAAGAAGCTAGTCCGCCACTGACTTTTACCCCCGAACCGATTGCGCCCGAAACTCCAGTTTTTCCGAGCGAAGTCATTCCTTTAGAAACCCCGGTGAGCGCCGAGGTGACGGAGGAGCCACAAGTAGAGGCTGAAACTGCGGTGCTGCGTCGTCGTCGTCGTCGTTCCTCCGCCACTGTCGATGAGTCATGAGCGCAGAACCCTTAATTGCCGGTGTCGATGAAGTGGGGCGCGGGGCTTTATTTGGCCCCGTGGTGGCGGCGGTAGTGGTCACTGTCCCCTCTGATTTTCCGCGGCTGTGGGAGTTGGGGGTCAAGGATAGTAAGCAACTTAGCCCCCAAAAACGGCAAAAATTGAGCCGGCAAATACAACGGGATTTTGTTTGTCGCATCGGTTATGCTACGGTTAAAGAGATCGATCGCTTGAATATTTTTCATGCCTCCCTACTGGCGATGAGCAGAGCTATCGGGAAATTACCCCTTTCCCCCAGTCTCTGCTGGGTCGATGGCAAGCACATTATTAAAGATTTGTCAATCCCCCAAAAGGCGGTAATTCAGGGAGATCAACAATCGCCAGTAATTGCGGCGGCTAGTATCGTGGCGAAAGTCTGGCGCGATGACTTAATTACTCGTTGGCACGGACGCTATCCCGATTATGGACTCGCTCGTCACAAGGGTTATGGCACTGCTCAACACCTAGAAGCGATTGGCAACCATGGACTTAGTTCTCAGCACCGGCTCTCTTTTAGTCCCTGTCAATGATAAGGCGTTGCTGAATCAAGGTATGAATGTCATCGGATGCAAAAGTTAGTTTGGGTCTAGGTTTTAAAAATCCCAGAAAAGAAGATTCATATCTCAAATCAGCAACCCCGTCAAAACTACTCTTCAACAATTTCGACTTCTCTAGTGAAAAGGGGTTCTTGGGTAACAATTTCTACTTCAATAGCCTTTTTCAGGTTAAGTTTTAGCACTGGAGAAATTGGCAAACTTTTCACCTCATTGATGAGATATTCTTGAGTTTCTGTTTCACGACGTTTGAGATAGACTGCTTTCAGCACTGCCTCAATGCCATAACCCGTAACCATGTCACCAATAATAGTAGAGATACCTAAGACCCCAAGTCCACCAATTACCCCTAGCGGACCGCCTAACCCCAAAAGTGCATAAATCATGGGATAGGTTGTACTACTGGATGCGGCAACAGCAATAATGAAAATAATGCCGGGGAGTCCAAGAGAGGCAAGTTTTTGAACGACTTCATCCAGAGAAATTCCCCAGGAAACAAGTTTTTTGTTGATTTCTGCGGGATTAATTCCGAGAAAATCCCAGGCAATGACGGGTGCGGTAGTTTCCGTCATTGATGAGACTCCTAAAATCACTAAGTTGGATTGGTTGCTAGGGATTTCAGTCATATAAAGTCCATGGTAAGGCAAAGGCGTACAATAGCGGCCGTCTAGGGATTCCGATGCCTGGCAGCATTCTACATCAGTCTTACTGTGCACACAACTTGCAGAAAATCCTCAGTTCTTAAAGAAATAGCCATTTCTGGGCATTATCGGGTTAACCCCTAGGGCATATCCCAGAGGGAGGCCAGAATGGGCAAGCTGACAATTTAGATTCTGTCTCTTTTGTCAAGTCCAATTTATACTAAAATTGATACGCTTATCAATCTCGGACAGAGCTATTATTATCACACCGTAAGATTAATGTTAATATCCTACAGTCATCAGTTCATTTTTTTTCATGTCACAAAAGCTGCGGGGACAAGCGTTAAAGCGATCTTAGAACCTTATGCACAACAACCTGAAAAATTCAAAATTAATCGTCCTCCCAGAATGTTAGGAGAGCAAATTAATCCCCTGTATGAAATGTGGGAATCCTCTCTTTGGCACGCTAAAGCCAGAGATATGCGAAAAGAACTGTCAGAGGAAGTATATAATAATTTTTATAAATTTTCTTTTGTCAGAAACCCTTGGGATTGGCAGGTATCCTATTATCATTTTATTCTTAAGCAGAAAGATCATGTTAGATATGAATTAGTTAAATCTCTGGCTGGTTTTGAAGAATACTTGGAATGGGTTATTAGTACAAAAAATCCCTTTCCCAAAGGAGCAACTAAACTACAAAAAGATCTTATTACTGACTTAGAAGGCAGAATCATAGTTGACTTTGTTGGTAGATACGAAACTTTAGAAGCTGATTTTGATCGGGTCTGTCAAAGGCTGAATATTAAAGCTTCTCTGCCCTGTTTAAATAAGTCAAAACATCGTGATTATCGAGAATATTACAACAACAGAACCAGAAAATTAGTAGAAAAACACTTTCAGGATGACATCGCCTTATTTGGCTACACATTTGATGGTTATCAATCCGAAATTGCGGCGGAAAAAATTTTCGTCACAGCCGCCGGGTGTTATTGAGAGTTTACAAAAATTTAGCTAAACCAATTTTCTGCCCCGGGGTTCAAAACCAGCGTCTATGTGAGTGGTTCTAATTAATCTGATCCCCCCGCCTATCGGCACCCCCCTTATTAAGGGGGGCAGGGGGGATCGAACCTAAAATCCATTTTTAATTTAATTATAACCAGCGTCTATGTGAGATATTCTAACAATAGTCCATTGACAAGACAAAATCTAATGATTTCACAAGCATCATCCCCTATTATCTTGACAGAACGAGAAAAAACCCAGCCAAGAAACATGAGTGACCTAATTGTCGATTATTTAGAGCAATTAGGAGTAGAATACGTTTTTGGCATCCCGGGAGGACATAATAGTGCCTTCTACGAAGCCTTAGCACGCAGTGAAAGACGCGGGGGGGTTCGTGCCGTTTTGACTTGTCACGAAACCGGTGCCGCTTTTATGGCTGATGGTTATGCTCGTGAAACCGGAAAAATCGGGGTTTGCTGCGGCACAACTGGACCGGGTAGCACCAATTTCATTACAGGATTAGCCTCAGCTTATGCTGAAGGGATACCTCTACTTGTTATCACCGCACAAACTGCCCTACCTCATTTTAGCTGGAGTGCCTTTCAAGAATCATCCCCCGATACCATTGATACAGTGGCCATGTTTAAGCACTGTACCCGTTATAACACCCTCGTCACCCACCCTAATCAATTAGAAAGAAAATTGGCAGCGGCATTAACAACAGTTTTACATTCACCTTTTGGACCGGCTCATCTTAGTATTCCTGTGAATATTTTCCGGGTTGAGTCTCCCTCATCCCTTGCTTATCCCCAGGTAGTGACTCAAGCTGCTGCATTAGTTGATTTAAAAGCCTTAGATGAGCTTGATAGTACCATAAACAATATCTTAGATCAAGGTCAAACCATCGCCATCTGGGTTGGTCAAGATTGTACGGAAGCCACCCCAGAAATTATGGCATTAGCCGAATTAATTAACGCTTCTATTGTCACAACTCAAGGTGGTAAAACCTGTGTTAATCCTTATCATCCTTTGGTAAAAGGTGTCTTTGGTTTCGCTGGACATCAAACAGCCCGTCAAGCTTTAACTGATGATTCTGTTGCTTTAATTTTAGCGGCTGGGATGAACTTAGGGCAATGGGAAACCTCGGCTTGGGATCAGGCATTGTTAACTAAAAAAATAGTTCATATTCATCACGCAAGGGATTATTTTAAAAGTTCTCCGATGGCCAGTTTACACATTCAAGGTACAATCAAAACCACCTTGGCAGAATTACTAAAAAGATTGCAAAAAACTCGGCAAAGGGGACAAGTAAAACCGCAGTTATCAACCAGCTTATCCCCCGAATTTTCCCAGCCTTATCAACCCGCTCAAATTACCGTTAAAGAACCGGATAGATATCGACTTTCAGAGGATAATTCCCCCGTTAAACCCCAGCAATTAATCGGTGAACTCATACAACATTTTCCCCCAGAAACCCGCTATTTAGTCGATGTAGGTAATTGGTTAGCTTGGACAATTCACTATTTCTTCCCACCCCGTCCGGAAAATTTCCGTTTAGCTGTGGCCACTGCCCCCATGGGTTGGGGAATTGGCAGTGCGATTGGAACAGCTATGGGGGCAAAAAATACCCCAGTGGTTTGTCTTACAGGTGATGGATGTTTTCTAATGCACGGCAACGAACTTGCCGTTGCTGTTGCCGAAAAATTACCGATTATTTTTATCATTCTTAATGATCGATCTTTTGGTATGGTTAAACACCGGCACCGTCAAACGGGAGTAGAATCTTTAGAATTTGCTTTACCATCAGTAGATTTTAGTCAAATTGCTCGAGGAATGGGAGCGAATGGTTATATTATTGGTAATAGTCAAGACTTGCAGGAATTAGATTATGAGGCAATTTATCGGGATGGCAAACCTACCGTCTTAGATGTGCGAATTGATTCGGAATATGTTCCCCCCATAGGAATGTTTTAAGGTGATGAAACCCGTTCAATATTTTCCCTATTCACTATTGACTGAAAAGCGATGTCCTATACAAAGTTAGTGGCCAAGCGATTACTAATTAATTCCTTGCCAAAAAGTGGCACTCATTTATTGGCTAAGTCCGTTGAAATTCTGGGCTATAAAGAACATTTTGAAGATCAAGAAGTTCAAGAAGTGCCTCTATTTTTTAACTATCGAGAAGTTAAAAAAAGAATCGAGCATCAAACTCAATTTAGCCAAAAACAAATTAGCATAGGGGCCTTAACCCCCTACTATGTAGATTTGGCGATTGTTCGACATTGGTTAACTCTTATTGCTCAAAACCGATACATTTTAGGTCATATTCCTTGGACACCTCTGTTAACCCCAATTCTTCAGGAATTGAATTATCAGCATATCTTCATTATTCGTGATCCTCGTGCTGTTATAGCTTCCTCAATTCCCTTTGTTTTAGATACGGGAAAAATGCCAGCAAGACACTTTTTAGAAGAGGATTTTAAGTCCATGTCTCCTAGCCAAAGATTAGATTTTATTTTAGTGGGAGGCTATGGGGCAAAAGCGGGAGTAGAAATCAGAAATTTTGCCGAAGTGTTCCGTTCTATGTTAGCTTGGTCTCAAGAGCAAAATTGTTTATTTATCCGTTTTGAGGATCTGGTGGGAGAACAGGGAGGTGGCAAGTCGGAAAAACAAAGGGAGACGATGGAAAAAATTTGCCACCATTTGGATATTCCTTTTAATGAAACTATTGCTTCTCAGTTGGGGGAGATTTATAACCCTTCTGCTAGAACATTTAGAATGGGGAAAATAGACGGATGGAAAGACTCAATAGAGCCGGCAGATATCGAAAAATTAAACACCTATTGTCAACCATTATGTCAAGAGGCGGGTTATGAAATGTCTTGAGTTATACCTACGGATTGGTCTAATAAATTACCAGTTTATTGGTGATTATTTTCCTAGATATGGTACGATCCTTCCACGACTTAAAATAAGGAAACCCAAAAATGGACTTACAAGCAAATCTTGAGAGATTTAAAAGCAAACACCCCATCAGTCGCAATCATTATATTTCCTATCGTAGTATATACAAAGCTACTCCCAGTCTCAAATTCATATTCAAGCATTATTGCCCGATTTATCATATTTCACTAGATGAGTTTTTTGAATATTATCCGCTTTTAGCGTTTATTGAATACCTTGTCTATGAAACTGATACAGAGATGGAAAGCAATCAAAGGGATAGCAGCCCATCAAGTCAGTCTTCTCTATGGGATTCTAAAAAAATCATCATTCGATCTTTTTTACAGGAATTTGATTTAGAAGATCCTAGGATTTTAAATCAAATGGATAATTTAGGGAAATACATCGAATTGGAAAGTAAGCTATTAACCTCTGAAAAGATCACATTAGAAGACGTAATTCGTGCTTCTGAATTGCGGTCTTCTGACGAGTTAATTCTCCACTGTACCTTGATTGCTATGTCAGGTAAACCTTATAGAGATGAAATTTTTGAGATTATGTCACCTATACATATTCTGCTAGAATTTCATGATGATTTTCGTTCCTATCAAGAGGATAGGGCAGCAGGTAATTATAATACCTACTGGATGTTTCAGAAATTGTATGGAGAGGAAGCACAGCATTATTTAAAGGCAGAAATAGACCGTTACAGTAAGCTATTTGAGGCAACCCTGAAACGATTATCTGAACGAGAACAAGAAGTTTATTCAGCAAAATGGTCTCGTTTATGGCAAAATGTATTTCCCTATTTCTCTAGTGCTGAACTTCTTCGTCAAGCTATTTTAGAAGGGGTTTAAACCTGTTATTTGACTGTACAAACTTATTTGTTTAAAAATTCAAAAAGGAGAAACTAAAATGAACCCGCAAATGTCCCCTGGGATAATTGAAAGAAAAAAAACCGTTAGTCAAATCCCTTATATTTCCTATTATAGTATCTATAAAGCTACTTCAGTTTTAAAGCCGTTTTTTAAGATATATTGTCCAATTTATGACATTTCTGATGATGAATTTTTTGAATTTTATCCACTGTTAGCATTTATTGAATATCTGATCTACGAAACTGATGTAGAACTAGAAGAGAGTAATCAAAAAGATGGCTCACTATTAACTCAAGTTTCTCCTTGGGATGCCAGAAAAAAAATTATTGAATCTCTGTTATATGAACTTGGTGTAGAAGGCTCCGCAATTTTAGCACAAGCAGACAACTTAGGTAAATATATTGAATTAGAAGGTCAGCTAATTGCTTCTGAAAAAATAACTTATGAGGACTTACTTCTTGCTTCTGAACTAAGGTCTTCTGATTTGAGGATTCTACACTCTGCTCTCGTTCAAATTTCAGGTAAACCCTACCGAAGTGAAATTTTTGATCTGATGTCACCTCTAGAAGTTTTAATAGAATTTAATGATGATTTTCGTTCCTACAAAAAGGATATAGCATCAGGTAGTTACAATACCTACTGGATGTTTCAAAAGTTCTATGGAGAGAAAGCACACCATTATTTAAAAGCAGAAATAGACCGTTATAAAAATATATTTGAGGAGAAACTTAAGCGATTGCCTCAAGAAGAACAAGAGATATATTTAGTAACATGGTCTCGTTTTTGGCAAAGATTTCCCTATCTCTCCGATGCCGAACTTATTCGTCAGGTTGCTTTAGAAGGGATTTAAAAAACACATGACTAAACCTGTGACTCAACAGTTAGACCTGAAAGCGGAAGTAAATTTGGATTCCTCGATTCAATTTGAGCAATCGCTTTCCAAGAATGTACTAGAGCCAAAAGCTATCTTATTGACAGGAGCAACTGGTTTTCTTGGAGCTTATTTACTCGAAGAACTTCTCCAGAAAACCAGCGCAGATATTTATTGTTTAGTTCGCTGTTCTAATATAGAAGAGGGAAAAAATCGTCTTCAAAAAAACTTAGAGTTTTATTCTCTTTGGCAAGATGATTTTAATTCTCGTATTATTCCTATTATTGGAGATTTAGGGAAACCTTTATTCGGTCTTTCTCAATTAGCATTTGAGGGATTAGCGGCAATAATTGATATTATTTATCACAATGGAGCTTGGGTTAACTCTGCTCGTCCCTATTCTACTTTAAAACCGGTAAATGTCTTGGGGACGCAAGAAGTGCTAAGATTAGCTAGTAGGGAGCAAACTAAACCCGTTCATTTTGTTTCGACTCTTGGGGTTTTTCTCGGTGATAATCAGGAGGAAATTGGCAGAATCACTGAAATGGATAGCCCTAATTTTGTTAATCTGCAAGGAGGTTATCGCCAAAGTAAATGGGTGGCAGAACAATTAGTGATGGTCGCACAAAAAAGGGGATTACCTGCTTGTATTTATCGTCCTTCAAGAATTATCGGGAATAGTAAAACGGGGATTAACGGTAATTTCCAAGATTTCCTGTGTATTTTGCTAAAGGGTTGTATTCAATTAAAAAAATTCCCCGATTTAAACACACAAATAGATATCGTTCCCGTTGATTATGTCAGTCAGGCAATTGTCGGTTTATCCCAGCAAAAAAACCATGCTGGGCAAGTATTTCATTTAATTAATTCTCAGCTAATTTTCTGGGAAACTTTCTTTAATTCTCTTCAACTTTTAGGCTATTCCTTAGAAAAAGTTGATTATGATAATTTTTATGCCGAATTAAAATATCAATTGTCCCAGTCTCCCAAGAATAAAGTATATTCATCTTTATTACTGCTTTTGAAACTGTCAAAACTATTTTCTTCTGATAAGCTAGAATTTGACGCAACTCGAACATTGATAGAATTAACAGAGCTATCTATCTCCTGTCCCGTTATTGATGAAAAATTGCTCAGTTTATATTTTTCTTACTTTCAGAAAGTTGGCTATTTTCCCCCTATCATAGCCGTAGGTTGGGTTAAGCAATAATAACTCTTGTCTGTCAAATATTATCGACGCTGGAGCGAAACCCAACTGCACCGATGTCTTTAAGAATGTTGGGTTTCACTCAAACCATTGCCTCGAGCAGTTTTGTTGCCAGTATTAAATCGCTCAACCCAACCTACAAGCTATCATAGATAGGCACAAAGTTGTGTAAGGGCTGCTATATATTTTTAAGATTTTGGAAGATAGTAATTGGCCGATGAGGATTCGTAACAATTTCCGACCATATCTGCATGAAATCTCGGTTAATTTGAGTCATTGAATCAAACTCAAAATAATCTTTTTTATATTGCCACCAACCCTTAAGAGAGGGTTTTGGGGAAGTTTTATTTTCCCAGAGTATTAACTCTAAGTCGGGCCTAACCTCAAACTCTTCCATTTCCCAAGATTTCACCTCTAACCCCGGTAGTTTAAATTCTTCTTCGGGGGACTCTGACAAAACCGCAATAACTGCTTTAAAACTAGAATTATCAAGGCGATATTCTGGTTTGATAACTTTTGCTAAATGCTCAAAGGGAATATCTTGATACTCTAAAGCTTCTAATACTACCCTTCGCACTCGCGTTAGTAACTCTTTAACAGTAGGATTACCACTTAAATTAACCCGGAGCAACATTACATTACTAATTAGACCAATTAGAGGCTTCAGGTGTGGATGATTACGAGCGTCACGGGGAGCGCGGATGATAATATCTTCACAGCCACTATAGCTATAGAGTAAAACAGCAAAGGCTGTTAGTGCAGTCATAAATAAAGTGATTCTTTGCTCTTGACAGAGGATGTTTAATTTCTCTGTGAAATCCCTAGGAATTTCAAAATCAAAATTAGTCCCTAGACTTGAAACCGATGAATCGGATAATTTATCGTTAGATTTAGACGGCAAAATCGGGTGTGGGGGAATTTTTAAGGTTGGTGGCTCTCCGGCTTCTAAAATACGTTTATAGTGGTTAATTTTCGGTTCAATTAGTTGAGAACTAAAGGACTTTAGTTGCCATTGAACATAATCAACATACTGGATAGGTAAGGGAGGTAAAGGGGAGGAATTACCTAAGACAAAAGCCTGATAAAGTAGCTCCAATTCTTTAAAAAAGAGCGTCAAGGATGAATTATCTATAATAATATCATGGATGTGAGTGAGGAGAATGTGATCTTTGTCATCCAAACGAATTAATATCAGTCTGATTAAAGGGCCATTAATCAAGTCAAAGGGTTGATGAATAATCTCTTGTAATAATCTTGCTAATTCCTCATTTTTTTGGTTCTCTGGCCAGGGTTGTAAATCAATTATGGGTAGGGTTTTTTCGGTGTAGGGGTTAATTAACTGAACGGGGGAACCGTTGACTTCTCGAAAGGTGACACGCAATATTTGATGGCGATAGATAATCTCATTCAAGCTGGCTGTTAAAGCTGCTAAATTGAGGTTTCCTTTAAGGTAGTGTCGTCTAAAATTACCTGAAAAATGGATGACTGTATTGGATTTTTCATAGGCCCATCTTTTCTGTTGAGTCAAAGATAAGGGAAAATAAGGACAGCCAGATAAGGAATCAATTTTTGGGGAAGAATCGGCAATAAAATCCTCGTCTATGATTAAGGGATTAATTACCTCATTAAATTTTATTTTATCAATTTTTTCGATTAGTTCTGGATGATTTTTCCGTAAATAATCGGCAAATTCGGCCACCGTTGCAGCATCAAGAATAGTTTCTACAGCAAACTTTTTTTCAAAGTGAGACTCTAGCTTCTTACAGAGGGCAATAACTTTAAGGGAATGTCCCCCCAATTCAAAAAAGTTCTCATCAATTCCTACTTTTTCTAATTCCAAAACCTCTGCCCAAATTGCAGTTAATAGTTCTTCTTCTGGATTTCTTGGCGGTGTAACCAGACGAGAAGTGTCATAATTTAGAGGCAATTTAGCTAAAGCTACACGGTCAACTTTATCATTAGGGGTCAAAGGCATTTTCTCTAAAATTACTAATGCCCGGGGAATCATATAATGGGGTAACTTTTCTTTTAGATAGTCGCGCCATTGAGCGAGAACTTGCTCGACTTTAACGGTGGGATTAATAACAGCATAAGCGATTAATTGAGGATCATTTAACTGCTCTTGACGGACAATGACTACCGCTTGGTGAATGGCGGTATTTTCGTTTAAGATACCTTCAATTTCTCCTAATTCAATTCTTAAACCGCGAATTTTAACTTGAAAGTCTATACGCCCTAACCATTCAATATTACCATCGGGAAGATAACGGGCTAAATCGCCGGTTTTGTATAACTTCGCCGATGGATTATCATCAAAAGGATGGGGAATAAATTTTGCCGCAGTTAATTCGGGACGATTGAGATATCCCCTAGCTAAACCTACTCCCCCAATATGTAATTCTCCCGCAACCCCCACAGCCACTTTTTTGAGAGACTGGTCGAGGATATAAGCTTGCGTATTGGCAAGAGGACGACCGATGGTTAAGGGACTATCAGGGCTACATTCTGCTATGGTGGCATCAACGGTGGCCTCGGTGGGGCCATAGGCATTAAAAAAGCGTCTTCCCATTGACCACTGGGCCATCAAGGCAGGGGGACAAGCTTCTCCGCCGACAATTAATACCTGTAGGTGTTTTAAGGGTGCTTGAGGGAGGACGGCTAATACTGATGGGGGAATTTGTGCATGGGTAATAGCTTTTTTTTGCAGAAAATTAAGCAAGTTGTCTCCCGGAAGTAAGGAGTTAGAATTTCCTAGACAAAGTTGCGCTCCCGAAGAAATAGCGGTGAAGATTTCCGAAACGGAAGCATCAAAATTTAAGGAAGCAAATTGCAGAACACGACTTGAGGTATCTAAATTAAATAGTTTAATTTCTGTTTGAACTAAATTAACTACTCCTTTATGAGTAATTAAAACCCCCTTGGGTAGTCCCGTGGAGCCAGAAGTATAGAGGATATAGGCTAAGTTGTCGGAGTTTACAGTAGTTTTAGGGTTTTCTTGACTTTGTTGAACTAGGGACTGATCTTTATTGAGAAAAATTACTTTTATCTGGTCAAGGGGTAGATTTATAAGGGGTTTTTCCTGTGTCAATAAGATAGATATATCGGCATCTTCTAGGATGAATTTTAGCCGTTCTTTGGGGTAAGCAGGATCGAGGGGTACATAACCTCCTCCCGCTTTGAGAACACCTAAAACCCCGATGATCATTTCTAGGGAACGCTCAACACAGATTCCTATTAATTGTTCGGGTTTTACTCCTAATTCAATTAAATAATGGGCGATTTGGTTAGCGCGGTCATTTAACTGCTTATAGGTTAAGGAGGAATCCTCAAAACTTACCGCAATCTGATTAGGGGTCTTCTCCACCTGGGTTTCAAATAATTGATGAATTGTGGTGGAATAAGAATAATTTTCTGCCCTAAAATTCTCCTCAATTGGCTGTAATTGTACTTCAATCATGATTTAAGTAGCTGGTTATAATTAAATTAAAAATGGATTTTAGGTTTGATCCCCCCTTAGTCCCCCCTTAATAAGGGGGGTGCCGATCCCCCCTTAGTCCCCCCTTAATAAGGGGGGCATCTGAAAGTTTTCAATACCTACCTACTTAAGATACTGCAAAAAATCAATTATGTTTTCTAAGTCTGGTAACACTGTGGCCAATTCCCGTTCATGTTTGCGCCATTTTTCCTGTCTAGGAGCAGATAGGGTTCTTTGAGCGATGGGTAAGGGTTGAGAGAGAATTTGCTCGATTTGTTGGTCTTGCTCTAGTTGGGCAAATTGGGCAATATGATTAATAGTTTGCCCGGGATGTTCAACTAAGTCGCGATAATTGACCGGACACCAACAGGAAGGGTTGAGGGACTGAAGGTCTTCTATGAGGTAGGAATTAGCCATTTTCCACTGATAGGCGGCAATTTCTACCAGAGCGGATTCCTGGAGAGATGACCAACCGGGTACGAGCAGAAAACTCCACTGACTATGCTCCCAACCGGGTAAGGGTTGATAGGCAATAAAACGATGCGATCGCCATCCTTCTAACAAACTACTAATATTTTCCTTAGCATCTCGATAAAGATAGATAAAGAGAGCATCGGGAAATAAAGTCTTTAAGAAAGGAACTCTTAGGGCATTTTTCGGCGTTTTTTCTAAAAAACGAATTTTGCTAGGACGCTCATTTTCAGCAATGTTTAAATATTTTACCCCCTCCCGATTTTGTAATTGTTGGGTAAAACCTTTTCTCAGAGTTGCGCTAATTTCTGGGGTAGCATCACCTTCATCCAAGCGGTTAGAGCTAAAATTGCGTGCGGCCGGATGTAAAGCGGGTATTCCTTCGATAATTTCGTGACTTTCATCTCCAATTGTCCATAAATCGGGGAATTTAGCCAGGGTTTCAAACAATAAACTACTTCCTGCTCTGGGTGCAGAAACAATAAAAATCGGCTTTTCAAACTCTGGGATTGAGAGGTTTTTATCTTCTACTTCTAGCTGAGATTGGTGCTGTTTTCTGGCAATTAACAAACGCTTTCTCTGCATCAGAGAAAGCATCTCGCCATCTTTTCCCCTCAGGGGTGGGGAAGGGGATAGGGTTGAAAGCATGGAAGTAATAGGATTAATTATCTCTTGGATTGCCACGGATGAAGATAGCCATTTTTGTAATAATGGTGCAATTTTTCGGCTAAATTCCCCGATTAAATCTCGATAGGCTAATTCTCCTCGATAGTTTTGTCCAAATTTGGTAAAAACCGATTGCCATTGGCTTTGAAATTCTGCCAGTTTTTCGGTCAGTTGCTCTAGTTGTCCCTGGGGAAGGGAGCAATTTTCAAGAAGACCATAAATAGCGGCTACTTGCTCTTCAATTTCCGCATCAGTAAGCACGGGTAAATCATTAAGTGTGACCTGAGCTAAACTGTTTGTTCTGCACATCTCATCCTGGTCATTTTCAACAATGAACAATTATTAGTTAGCGATTATCCAGTTTCTAGATTTTAACTGAGTAAGGGGGTCAGAACCCCTTACTCAGGGGGGAAATTGACAATTTTTAACACCTACCTACTTACTAACTTTTGAGTTTTTTGAGAGATGCTGCTAAAGTTTCGCCCACATAGTCCCCATAAAGAATCCCCTTAGGGGTTAATTCAATTTCTTGGGTAGATACGGTGACAAAATCATCTCTTTCAAGTGCGAACAAAGTTTCCGCGCAAAGGGATTGTAATTTAAACCCATGTCTTTGCTGAAATGCAATTAAATCAAAACGTAATGTCTTGATTCCTAGTAAAACTTCCCGCACCATCCGGTCCAAGCTAGTCAGCTTATACCCGCGAGATAAGGGTAGTTCTCCTTGGGCCAGAAGGGTCGCATATTTTTCCATATCGCCAGTATTTTGTAACAGAGAATCCCCTAAACAGCCAAAAGCAGAGACTCCCAGTCCATAAAACTCCATTCCGTGCCAAATATTAAAAATGTATTCACTGCGATATTGTTTGGTACTTGTGGCCAAATCGCTGTCATTTTTAACATAAGTGAAGTGACTCCAGGGATTATAGTTTGCTTGGGCAAAGCGTTCCATGGCCAACTGCATAAACTGCATTTCTAGCTCTGCTGATGGCAATTCTATAATTTCTTGGCGAACCCCTTGATCAAATACTTGGGTATTGGCAAAAGCTTCCATTTTATAAACGGTGATGCTTTCTACTCCGGTTTTTAGAGCGCATTCTAAGCTTTCTTGCCAAGTTTCTAGAGTTTCTCCCGCTAGTCCACTCAACAGGTCAATATTAATTGACCATTGACCCTCGCCAGCGTTTTGGGCCACATCGATCGCTCGATAAGCTTGTTTTTCGTCATGACCTCTGCCACTCAGTTTGATGATTTGATCATTAAAAGATTGAACACCTAAACTCAGGCGATTTACCCCTAATTCTTTGAGTACCCTCATTTTTGATGGGGAAACACTCAAGGGTTCTGCTTCTACGGAAAACTGTTTCTTTTCTTCAAAGTAGGAGAAATTTTCCCGTAAATTCTCGACAACTTGGACTAACTGGTTTCCGGTTAAGGTAGTGGGAGTTCCTCCGCCAAAATAAACCGCCTGAATCCGTCGGTTTTTCAAATTGAATCTTTCGGAAACGAGTTTAATTTCTTGGCAAAGCGTATCTACATAGGCCTGTACTTGGCTCTCTTTTAGGTCAACGGTTTTGTAGTAACAAAAAGCACAGCGTTGAGTACAAAAGGGGATATGAACATAGAGACAGATTGGCTGTTCTTCTAGTTTTTCGGCGATTACCCCTGCTTTCCACTGGCGAAAGGGGGGATAGTTAGGGTTTAAGGGTAAACGTTGCGGCGTTTGGGTTTTCGGAAGTTCGATGGTTAAAGTCATGATTTTTGACCAGGGTATTTTTATTTAGATTGCGTTAACTCTAGATCAAGCTGTGACTATTATTTGTTCACTTGCTGGCATTTTCTGAGCAATGCAACTAGCTAAAACGTTAAGATTACTAAAGGATTCTAGATTTAAATCCGATTCCGCAAACTCAACCTCGAAATGTTGTTCGGTCAAAGCAATTAACTCAACTACTGCTATGGAATCCAATCCTAACCCGTCTTCAAATAGGGAGGCAGTTTCGTCAATTTCCTCGATTTTGAGATTGACATCCAGTTGTTCGGCAATAATTGTCTTGAGTTGATTTAAAATATTTGTCGCCATTTTCTAAGCTTTGGGTAAAAAACTGACTAATTGCTGATGATCGATCTTCCCGTTAGGTAACATCGGTAAGGTTTTCAAAGTGACAATGCGGTCTGGAATCGCTCTTTTCGGTAGTATATCAAAGCACAATTCTCTGATTTCATTCTCAGATAGATGACTCCCTTTTGTCAACACACAAAAAGCGACTATACCTTTGCCTCTTTGACTCTCTCCATGGCATTGAACCGCAACCGCTTCAATTTCCCCTAGGGTTTCCATATTTTTCTCGATGTCAGAAAACAAGACCAATAGACCATCCCGGTTAATACTGCGATCGCATCTTCCCCAAACTTCTAGATGACCGTCTAAATGTAGCTTACCTAAGTCTTTAGTAGGGAACCAATCATCGGAATTTGTTGACATCAGCGGCACTCCTGCCGGATCCACATAACCATCAAAACCTAGGGGATGCTGACAGCAAATTTCCCCAACTTCTGACATTTCCGAGTTTAAAGATTTATTAAGTTGCAATCGGACACCTGGCATAGGTAAACCGACCGTTTGACAACGGAGGGATGGTTCTTCTTGGGGATTACCTGCGGCAATTACCCCCATTTCGGTGCTGCCATATAACTTCACTAGGGGGCCGAAATTCTCTTCATATTTAATAAAAGTGTTTTCTTTGATCAGATCTCCCGCAACTACTGTTAATTTATACTCTCTGGCTGATTTTCTGCCTTTAACTAAGGTTTCACAAAAGCTAGGAGTCATAAAAGCAACATTAGGATTAAAGTCTTTCTCTCTCTGAAGATAGCGTAAAAGGTTAGCACCTTTCTGTAAATCAATAGAGGCCCCAACAGCCACACTAGGAAGAAAAGCAGCCCCTAAACCATAGAGATGATAAATCGGGACTGGAATCGCTACTCTCGCCTCTGAATTTAATCTCAATCTTTCCACACAGTTAAGCACATTTTCTAGCAATTTGGTCTGAGAATGAACCACTATTTTTGGTGTTCCCGTACTCCCAGAAGTCCTCATATATAGCCTTTTACCCTTATCATCGATAGTTTTATATTGATGATTTTCGGTAATTTTCAGCCAATTGGCAATCTGATCTAAACTGTCAGTTTTTTCTAGTTTGGGAGTGAGACAATAGCGACAAAATTCAGGAATAATAGAGGACGAGTTTGACTGAGGATGCAAAAAGAAACTATAGCCCTTTTCTAGCAGAAATAGCAGAGTTAAAGCACTGGGAAGAGAATTTTCACACTCTAGGGACAAGCAGTCTGAATGATCGATTTTTTCTTGCCTGAAGAAGCTTGACAAATTGTCAAATATTTCCCCAACATCTTGCCAAGAATAGGTTAAACATCCATCAGTAAGCACGTTTGATCGACATAAGTTTAGGGAGGGGATGCGGGCTATAAATAAGCTGTTCAACATTTACATTGGTATGGAAGGTTACATGGGGGTGAGGTAGTGGCGGGAGAAATCAGGGGAAACGCAGCTCAAACGCTATTGAGAATTGGCTAATTTTGTCGGCCGTTGGTCTGCTGTGTAGGCATTGCAAGTGCTATCAGTCAATCAGAATATTTACGAATTGTCAAGGATTTTTAAAATAGGTTTATCCCTCGGTCAAAGTGTGTTAGACTCCGGGAGATTGATTTTTAGGAGTTTCTCATGGACGAAGTTAACGAACAAGCTGCTGCTGAATCTTCATCCCAGAATGTTAACGAACAGGCTGCCGCTTCGGAATTTTCTTGGGAGGAAATCGGCAAAAAACTAAAGCTTGCCCCTGTTGAAATCAGCAAAAAACTGGCATACTGGGGGGTTTCTTTGGACGAAGTAGCCAAGAGAATTGGTTCTTTGGGACTCCCCGGCGTAATTCTCGTGGTCACGGTATCCACCTCGGGAGCTACCACTTATCCCATTGCCTTCGCTCTGGCCACTTTAGGGGGTCCCCTTGGCGTTTTCGGCGGATTAGGACTGCTTAGTCTGACCACTGTTGTGGGAGATGTCTTGACAAACTATGGAATTGAAGCGGTTCTTGCCGCTATCTATAAAGATCGTCGTAAACAGGAAGCTCAGGAAGACTTAATCAAAGAAGTTGAAGGTTTACCGATTACGCAAGGACTGAAACTGAAGCTCAAACAGCAAATAGAGTCGGTGGAAGTTGTGTCTGAGGATATTGGTTCCCCTCAAAAAATTGAAATTGCCGAATGATAATTTAAATTAATTTATCCTTTCATTTCAAAGGCTCACAGTCCTTATTTGAATTTGATGAAGATAGATTAATTTGTTCTCTGTTTTGTTATCCACACAGAGGAAATGGAGAAAGAGGGTTTTATTCCTCACTGCGCTTTGGCTGCCCATCCCCAGCTAAAGCGCAATAAAAGATACAATCAATTTGTTCGTCTTTTTCCGAGGAAATCAATCCACTAATTATCGATGGGCTAACTTTATAAATCTCTCTCTATCAAGCAAATTAAGGAATTGTGCCATGATGCCAGCGAAACCAGCGAGTCGGTGTAAAATCGAGTTGCTAAAAAATAGTTTTAGCAAAACCCCTCTTAATCTTTCGGAGTTAAGCACACTCCAGCGAATCATTTTAATAACCGATGGGACTCTGACCGACATTTTAGAGATTTATTTGTTGGAAAAAATGTCAATTGTTAAACTGTCTGAAGAAGCGGTATATTTAGAGGAAGAGTTGCCGGTTTTAGATCTTGAAAAAGGTAGCAAAATTATCAAAAGAAAAATATTTCTTTGCAGTACAGTCAGCAAAAAAAAATTAGTTTATGCCGAGTCTATTATTGTTATTGATAGACTAGACACCAAGTTTCAAGACGAATTAATCAATTCAGGAAAACCCATTGGTAAGCTTTGGTTAGAAAATCGGATGGAAACCTTTAAGGAAATCGTTGATTTATCTCAAGAACCTGCGGGGGATTTGGCTGAGGATTTTAAAATCAGTCCAGAAGAAAAACTTTTTTCTCGTACCTATCGTGTTTTCTCCCAGAAGCAACCGATTATGATGATTACAGAAAAATTTCCTGAGAGTTATTTCGTCTAAAAATATCTCCAGAGTCATTCCATTAACAACCATCTCAACTTTGCTCATTCAATCATGTTTAATCTTCAGCGAGAAAATCCCAGGCAAATGTCTGATAGAGACACTGTCTTGCAGATGATAAGGGGTTTTCAGATTAGCCAATGTATTTATGCGGCCGCCAAATTAGGAATTGTTGATATGTTGGCAGATGAAACAAAATCTTATCAACAGTTAGCCACTGAAACCAATACTCATGCTGATTTACTTTATCGTTTTTTGCGGACGTTAACCAGTCTGGGGATTTTAGAAGAAACCCAACCCAACTATTTCCAAAACACTGCTTTAGCAACTTATTTAAGAGATAAGCAACAGGGAACTGTTCGCAATTTTATGATGGCGGAAATAGAAGAAAGTTATGCTAGTTGGGGAAATCTGACTCAAAGTTTAATCACAGGTCAAGGTGCTTTTGAGTCTATGTATGGTGTCAATATTGAAGAGTTTCATCAACAAAATTCTGATCAAGCTGAAGTTTTTGATCAAGCAATGGTTGATATAACTGCAATTCAAAACCCCCTGATTTTGGCCGCTTATGATTTTTCTGTCGGGGAAATTGTCGCAGACATTGGTGGAGGATACGGAAAATTTCTGGCTGCTATTTTACAAAAATATCCCCAGATTCAAGGGGTGCTATTTGAACAACCCTATTGTATTGAGCAGGGGAAATATCTACTAACACAAGAGGGAGTGATCGACCGTTGTAGTTTGATTCCTGGGAGCTTTTTTGACCCCATTTTCCTTAAAGCAGACATTTATTTATTGAAGAAAATTCTGCTCAATTGGGATGATCAAAAAGCCCTTGAAATTCTCAAAAACTGTCGTCAGGCTATGGCCCCATCCTCTCGATTGTTAATCGTGGATCGAATTTTGCACAAAAATCGTTGGAAGGATAATTTAGCTGATCTCAATTTATGGATGCTAGGTTCAGGAAAAATTCGCTCGGAATCGGAATTTAGGGTATTATTAGAAACGGCTGGCTTTCAAATAACTAAAATTATTGATACTCAGTCTATAGAGAGTTTAATTGAAGCTACTCCACTCTAAACCAGAAACTTAAATACCGCTCTGTTTGCCAAACTACTCAATTCAACCTTATTAGGAAAAATTTTATGACTAACAACATCTCTACTAAACCTCTCAAGCATATTGCCATCATTCCAGACGGCAACAGGAGATGGGCAAAAAATCAGGGCTTATCTCCCCAAGAAGGTCACAGAAAAGCATTTATAGAGGTGGCACCTTCCCTATTAAAAACCCTTTGGGATAAGGAAATTTACGCCGCAACATTGTGGCTGTTCTCCACTGAAAACTGGAAGCGTTCCGATAGCGAAGTTGATAACTTAATGGATGTTTTTAGTCAGTTTCTCAGCAATTTATTGTCCTTATCGGTTGAATACTCAGTACAGTTGCGACACTTAGGTAGAAAAGATCGCCTTCCTGAACATCTCTTGTCTATTGTTGAGGAGGTAGAGCATAGCACCAAAGGAATGACCGGTCACATCTTCAATTTTGCCCTAGACTACGGTGGTGAAGATGAGATAATCCGCGCAGTCCGCCGCCTAGTAGAAAAGGGGGTTAAACCTGAAGAGATCGAACCTCATCAGCTAATGGATCAATTTTGTCCGCCGCCAGATCTGATTATTCGGACCTCTGGAGAATGTCGGTTATCTGGATTTATGCCCCTACAGAGTTGTTATAGTGAACTCTACTTTACAAATACCTTCTTTCCGGATCTAACTCCAGCAGATATTGAAGAAGCTATCCACTGGTTTCAAAATCGCGAGCGTCGCTTTGGAAAATAGGATCAAGCAAATTAAGCCAACTATGGCCCTTGAGTTAAATCAAATCTCTTTAGTTCCCATGACTCAATCTATTCATCAATTATTTGAACAGCAGGTACAACGCACCCCTGAAGCTATGGCGCTGATTGGGGAAAACCGGCAAATTAGCTATGAAAGCTTAAATCAAAAAGCCAATCAACTGGCCCATTATTTACAAAAATGTGGGCTAAAACCGGAAAGTCTCGTCGGTTTATCTGTGGAACGTTCCCCGGAAATGGTGATGGCCCTTTTGGCTATTCTAAAAGCCGGATGCGCCTATGTTCCCCTCGACCCCGACTATCCCCCGGAGCGCTTGGATTATATGATACAAGATGCTCAATTATCTCTTATAATCACCAATAGTTATTTAATCGGTAAATTCGGGGACAATCAGAGAGTTAAATTTCTGAAATTGGATGAAGATTGGGAGCTAATTGCCCTAGAAAAGCCAGAAAATCCCGATATTGAAGTTAACCCCGAAAACCTCGCTTATATTATCTATACATCAGGTTCCACCGGAAAACCGAAGGGCGTGATGATTGAACATCGCTCTGTGGTTAATTTTATTGAAGTGGTTAAGACTACCGCTAATCTCAGTCAAAGCGATCGAATTTTACAATTTGCCTCGATTAGTTTTGATGTTGCCGTCGAGGAAATTTATCCTTGCTTAACTGTTGGTGGCACGGTTGTTTTGCGAACTGAGGCGATGTTAAGCTCATTTTCTAGCTTTATCCAAAAGTGTCGAGAATGGCAACTGACAATCTTAGATTTACCCACAGCTTTTTGGCAGGCTTTAATTACCGAATTAGCACGAACTAAGGAACCCTTCCCCGAATCGGTGCGATTATTATTGGTGGGGGGAGAAAGTTTATTACCCGAAAAACTCAAACTATGGCAGCAATATATAGAAGAAATGCTACAAACTGGGAAACTCCGCCGAGTACCCCAATTAATTAACGCTTATGGACCGACAGAAACCACTGTCGAAGCAACCTATTGTGATTTATCTAATTATAAATTAACAGAAAACTGTACCTCTGTCCCTATTGGTCGTCCCATCAATCAGACACAAATCTATATTCTTGATCAGAATTTACAGCCTGTCCCCCAAGGAACTCAAGGGGAATTATATATTGGCGGTATTAGTTTAGCGAGAGGTTATCTCAATCAGCTAGAATTAACCCAAGAAAACTTTATCAATAACCCTTTCAATCCCTCCGAACGGCTTTATAAAACTGGAGATTTGGGTCGCTATTTAGCCGATGGTGACATTGAATACTTAGGACGCATTGACAATCAAATTAAGATTCGAGGTTTTCGGGTAGAACTAGGAGAAATTGAGAACGTATTGATTCAACACTCGGCGATTGAGTCGGCGGCGGTTATCCTCAGCCAAGATCAATTAGGGGATAAACAGTTAATCGCTTATGTCGTTCCTCATCTAACTTCTGAGGATTCCTTAGAACAGGAAAAAACTCAACAAGAATATCTGGCTCTTTGGAAAACTGTTAATCAGCAAACTGACAGTCAAACCCCTATTCAAAGTGATCTTACTTTTAATATTATTGGTTGGGATAGTAGTTATGACGGACAGCCAATTCCCAAAGAAGAAATGCACGAATGGGTGGATAAAACCGTTGAAAGCATTCAAGAGTTACACCCAGAAAAAGTTTTAGAAGTTGGCTGCGGTACGGGATTATTATTAACTCGAGTTGCCCCCGATTGTTCCGAGTATGTAGGTCTTGATTTTTCTCGTCCTGCTTTAGATCATATTCGGAAAATTCAGCAAACAATAGGCGGTTTAGATCATGTAACTTTGTGGGAAAGAAGCGCCGATGACTTAGCGGGATTGGAGTCAGAAAGTTTTGATACTATTATCATCAACTCTGTGCTGCAATATTTCCCCAGTACCGCCTACCTACTGCAAGTTTTAGAAGGGTTGATTAAACGGGTTAAAAAAGGAGGTCATATTCTTGTTGGAGATATTCGTAATTTAGCCCTTTTGCCAACCTATTGTACTTCGGTAGAAGCTTATCGAGCTAATGATCATGTTCTTGCCTGCCAATTGCGAGAAAGAATTACCCGCAAACAACAAGCAGAAGAAGAGTTGTTATTACATCCCTTTTTCTTCCTAGCACTTCAACAACAATTTCCTGAAATTACTCATGTGCAAATAAAACCCAAAACTGGGGTTTATGATAATGAATTAACTCGCTTTCGTTACGAGGCGATTTTATCTATCAATACTTCCGTTGAACCGTTGACAGAGATTGATTGGTTAGACTGGCAAAAAGAACAACTGAACTTAGCCGAAGTTAAACGTATTTTAACTGAAGATCAACCGAAAAATTTAGGTATTTCTCGTATTCCTAATGCTCGTTTGAGCAAGGAAGTTAAGGTTCAACAATGGTTAGAAGAAGCTGATCAAAGCGACTCACTTAAGCAACTAAACCAGTGGCTAGGTAAGCAGCCGAAGCATGGGGTAGAAATTGATCGGATAATGGCTCTTGTGGAGGACTTACCTTATCACCTAGAGATTAGCTGGATTAATACCGATGCCACAGGATATTATGATCTAGTTTTTAGCCATAAATCCGCACCATTCCAACCAGCAATTTTTCCCATTAGTTCTCCTATTGAAGATATATTTACCTATGCCAATAATCCAATCGAGATTAAATTTAAGCAGCAATTAATATTAGAAATTAGCCAATTTATTAAAAGCAAATTGCCAGAATATATGATGCCTAATGCCATCAGTATTTTAGACAAATTGCCCCTTACGCCTAATGATAAAATAGACCGTCTGGCCTTGTCAAAACTGGCAAAACCGAGTTATATATTAACCAGTAATAAAGCTAATTTTGTAGCTCCTCGTAATCGAGAAGAAGAAATATTAGCGAACTTGTGGTCTGAAGTTCTGCAACTAGAGCCAATCGGTATTAATGATAACTTCTTTGAGTTAGGCGGAAATTCTCTCAAGGTCATTGTTTTATTGAATAGAATCCAAGAAAGGTTGAATAAAAACTTGCAGATGCTTGACCTATTTCAGTCACCCACCATTGCTGAATTAGTAACTTGTCTATCAGAAAAATCATCAACATTTAACAGAATTGAAGCAACAAATCTCCAACCTGCCGACGAAATTCGTTATTATCCGCCCTCTTTTGCTCAAGAGCGATTTTGGGATTATCGTCATTTAGGTAGCTTTTATTATCTACCTAACTACTTCCATCTGGAAGGAAAGCTTAATATAGCTATTTTGGAAAAAAGTTTTAATGAGATTATTCGTCGCCATGAAATTCTAAGAACAAAATTAGAAGAAATCAACGGTTCTTTAAGGCAGGTTGTCTATCCCAACACAAAGATAGCTCTTGAAATTATTGATCTGCGAAACCGCTCAGAAGTAGAGCAACAGCAAGAAATAGAAAGAATAACCGCAGAAAAAATCAAAAAACAAGTTTTTCTGGACAAAGATCCTTGGTTGTTTGTTAATCTACTACAATTGTCAGAAACGTCTCATATTTTGCTGATCGGTTTACACATGATGCTGGCCAATGAACAATCTTCGGAAATATTAATGCCAGAATTGAGCCTTCTCTACGATACTTTCCTCTCTGATAGCCCTTCTCCTTTGCCCGAATTACCCCTACAGTATGGCGATTATGTGATTGCCGAACGTCAATCTCTTACAGAAGAAGGACTAAAAATAAGGCGCGACTATTGGCAACATTGGTTAAGTCGAGAACCCCAACCTTTAAATCTTCCCACTGACAGACCGCTACCAGAGGTGCAAAGCTTCCAGGCGGCCACCCTAGAAACAGAGATTTCTCCTGAACTGACTACTCAGTTAGAAATTTTGAGTCAGAAACAAAAAGTGACTTTTTTTACCACCATCGCCACTACCTTTGGACTTTTACTCCATCAGTACGCTCCTCAGGAAAGTCTCGTTATCGGCGTTCCAGCGATTGATAGCAATCAGCAGCAATTTGCATCTGTCATGGGAGATTTTGGTAAGCACTTGCTTTTAAGACTTGATTTTGGCGAAAATGACCACTTTTTCCACCTATTAAAACGGGTTCAACAGGAGATGCTTGCTGTTATCACTCACCAAGATGTCCCTTTTGAGCAAATCGCCAAAACCTTTGACCCGCCGATAGAGCGAAATAAACGCTTTTTTAGAGTGTATTTAGACTTTTTGCAAAAAGCTCCCACAGAGCATTTAGAATTATCGGGTTTGAATGTCACCCCCATACCGCTTAAATTATCAATGGCAAGAGTAGATTTAGGAGTATTGTTCTGGAAAAAAAATACCCCTTCCGGAACTGTTATTAAGCTATGGTGGAAGTATAAAAAAGATTTGTTTGAAGCGGATACCATCGCTAGGATAGCGTCAAATTTTGAAAATTTATTAGAGGTAATCGTCAATCAATGAAAACCGATCAATCCCACGTTTTCAATACAACTCGTTGGCATAATACCTGTTTAATGGCAGAATCGGGAAAAGGTATTTATGTTTATGATTCAGAGGGAAAAACCTATCTAGATGCCATCGGGGGGACTCATGTTATTTCCATCGGTCATGGTGTCACAGAAGTGGCCGATGCCATGGCAGAACAAGCTCGTCAACTGTGTTTTATTCATAAGGCTCAATTTACCAGTGAACCCCAAGAAAAGTTAGCTAATGTGGTGACAACAATGGCTCCCGAAGGTATGGATAGAGTCGGTTTTGTCACCAGTGGTTCAACAGCTAATGAAATGGCTTTTCAAATAGCTCTTTATTACCATAAACTACGAGGCAAAGCCAGCAAATACAAAATTATTTCTCGTTGGCATAGCTATCACGGACATACAATTGCCACTCTCGCCATGACTGGTAGTAGGTTTGTGCGAGAAAGTTTATCACCCTTTGACCTCTTAAATTTTCCCCATATTCAAGCACCTCACTGTTATCAATGTCCCTATAAACTTACCTATCCCAGTTGTGAATTAACTTGTGCTAATGAACTAGCAAGAATAATCGAACAAGAAGGAGCAGATACCATAGCAGCTTTCGTGGCTGAACCGATTATTGGCGGTGCCGGGAGTGCCATTGTTCCGCCTCCTGGCTATTATGAAAAAGTGCGAGAAATTTGTGATTTCTATGATATTCTTTGGATTTCTGAGGAAGTTATCACGGGTTTTGGTCGAACGGGTAAAAACTTTGGGGTTGACCATTGGGCGGCAATTCCTGATATAATTACAGCCACGAAAGCCTTAAGCAGCGGGTACGCTCCCATTGGTGCAGTTATTGTTCATCAACAGGTTCGGGAAGTATTTGACAATGCAACTAAAAATATACCCCTGTCATTGTTTACCTATGCTGGTCATCCTATTAGTTGTGCTGCGGCTTTAGCTGTGCAGAACTATATGGCTAAACATAATTTAATAGAACGATGTGCAGTGATGGGTAAATACCTCAAACATCAATTAGAAAAACTGGCTGAACGGGAGCAAATCATAGGCGATGTTCGGGGGGAAGGATTATTAATAGGAATTGAATTTGTTAAAAATCGAGACAATCATCAACCTTTTTCTCGTTCCCTGGGTATCACTGAAAAAATTATGCAAGTAGGCTTAGAAAATGGATTAATCCTCAGAGGGAGGTTTGGTACTGGTGTCGGAGTCGATGGAGACCATATCTTAATTTCGCCACCCTTTATTATCACAGAAACTCAATGTGATGAATTGGTGGAAAAGTTAGAGTTAACTTTCAAGCAAGTAAAACATTCTTTAAAATTGGTTGAGGTGTGTTAAAGATGATCGCTCAAAACAGTCTGCTACAAACAGCTAAATCCTATTTAATATCATCCGTTGCCCCTAATGCAACAGAAATTGATCGGGACACCAATGCTTTGCGACAAGCACTTCATGGTCTGGCAGAATTAGGTTTATTGGGATTAAGAATTCCCCCTCAATGGGGGGGGACTCAAGTGAGTCAAGAAACTTTTGATGATTTTCAAGCGTTAGTAGCCAGATATTCTGGTGCTTTGGCATTTTTGCAAACTCAACACCAGGGGGCGGGAGTCATGCTGTCGCGCAGCGAAAACTTGACGTTAAAACAAAAATATTTGCCTTTAATGAGCCAAGGCAAACTTTTGTTAGGCGCCAGTAATTCTCATTGGCGAAGGACTAACGAACAGCCCTTAAAAACCTTCCCCGTGCCTGGGGGCTATCAGTTAGAAGGAAAAGTACCTTGGGCGAGCGGTTGGGACATATTGGAGGAACTTATTGTCGTGGCTGCTTTACCTAGTGGTGACTCTCTTTTTGGGATAGTTCCTTTTCAAGAAATGGTTCAGGAGCAAGGGGGTGTAATTAGCTTTACTGAACCAGCGCAACTAGGGGCGATGACATCCACTAACACGGTGAGTGTTATCCTAAACGAATGGTTTTTGTCTGAAGAGCTTGTGGTTGATATTAAATCAGCAAGTTGGATGGCGGAAAATGATAAAAATAGAATCTTGACTCGATTTACTTTTGCAACTATCGGATGTGCTTATGCAGCCTTAGATATCCTACAAAATACTGTGCAAAAAAATTCTCAGCCTTTTATTAAGGATGCTTTTGAAGCCTTGTCTTCAGAATTAGATAGCTGTAAAAATTCTCTCAAGAAAGCTAATAACAATCCAGCTTTAGATTTGGCAGAAAAACACAAATTGCGAGCTTGGACTATTGACTTGGCATGGCGTTGTACTCTGGCGGCGGTTACTATTTCTAAAGGCGCAGCTAATTTAGTCAGCCACCCCGCTCAAAGAATTTATCGAGAGGCTCTAGTTTTTGCTGTTTCTGGTCAAACTGAGGGAATAATACAGTCAAGCCTAGAATTGTTGACAAGTAAGGTAAAATCGTTAATAATTTAGCCAAGGATCTATTCTTAGCAAAAAATACCCTTTTTAGGGAATCCGTAAGCTCAATCAAAAAGGTCATTAAATTATGTTTAATCTTCCTGGGGAAAACCCAAATCAAATATCTCCTAGAGACACCGTTTTACTGATGATTAGGGGGTTTCAGATCAGTCAATGTATTTATGCTGCTGTAAAATTAGGAATTCTTGATCTGTTAGGAGATGGCTCAAAACACTATCAAGAATTAGCGACGGAAACTAACACTCATGCTGATTCTCTCTATCGTCTTTTACGAACTTTGGTCAGTTTAGGAGTTTTGCAAGAAAATCAACCAGATTATTTTCAAAATACTCCCTTAGCGGCTTATCTAAGGGATGATCAAGTGGGAACTTTACGCAACTGGCTAATTACCGAGATAGAAGAAAGTTATGAATGTTGGAAGGATTTTGTTCAAAGTTTAACCACCGGTGAAGGAGCTTTTAAATTCATGTATGGCGTTGATATTGAGGAGTACCATCGAGAGAATCCTAGCCTCAATAAAGTTTATGATCAATCAATGAATGATATAACCACATTCCAAATAGCCAAAATATTAGAAGCTTATGATTTTTCTTCCGTAGAAGTATTGGCAGATATTGGTGGCGGTCAGGGAAAACTGATTGCTGCTATCTTAAAACGTTACCCTCAAATAAAAGGGATACTTTTTGAACAGCCATACTCCCTTGAAAAAGCCAAAAATTTATTGAAACAGGAAGGGGTAAGCGAACGCTGTGAGTTGATAAGTGGAGATTTTTTTGAATCGGTTCCCGTCGTAGCGGATGTTTATTTACTCAAGCAAGTTTTGCTCAGTTGGAATGATCAACAAGTGGTTAATATTCTCAAAAACTGTCGCCAGTATATGCCTTCCACATCTCGATTATTAATTGCAGAAAGAATTATCCGCAAAATTTATTGGAGAGACAATTTAGCTGATCTACAGTTATGGATGCTTCATTCAGGAAAAATTCGCTCAGAAAATGAATTAAAAGTCCTATTAACAAGCGCTGGATTTCAAATAGATAAAATTATTGACACTATGCCTGTGCAGAGTTTGATTGAAGCAAGTCCACTCCCTAAATTAAATTAGATATGTCCTAGCAAAGCATGAGCAATCAAGAATGTATTCCAGATTTTAAAACAGAAGCTATTCTCAATCCTGATATTAGTTTTGACAGTCCTCTGAAGGAGGATATTGACGAGCCAAAATCAATTTTTTTAACCGGTGCTACTGGATTTTTAGGGGCTTATTTGCTCAGGGAACTGATCGATAAAACCACCGCTAATATCTATTGTTTAATTCGTTGTCATACTTTAGAAACTGGTAAACAGCGACTAAAAGAAAACCTACAATCTTACCAACTTTGGCAGCAACATTTTGATGCTCGTATTATCCCAATGCTTGGCGATTTGGCTCAACCATTGTTAGGTTTTTCTGAGAAAGAGTTTTGTCAATTAGCCACCGAGATTGATGTTATTTATCATAACGGATCACAAAACGACCCGATCACCCCTTACTCCCAAATGAAAGCGGTTAATGTTTTGGGAACTCAAGAAATTCTTAAGTTAGCCGGACTAAGAAAAACTAAACCTGTTCATTTTATCTCGACAGTCGCCTTTTTTTTTAGTCAGGCTCAAAGACAAGATACCCCCATTAGAGAGACGGACTTTCCTCTATTTTCTCCCAGTTTAAATACGGGCTATAAACAAAGCAAATGGGTGGCTGAAGAATTAATACACCTAGCTCAAAAAAGAGGTTTGCCTGTCTCTATTTATCGACCTACAAGAATTATGGGTGACAGCAAAACTGGAATTTATAGAAAATCGAATAATTTCTTTTTTCAGTTTATTCAAATATGTATTAAATTAGAAAAATTTCCGACTTTTGATGTGGATATCAATATTATTCCCATTGACTATGCCAGTCAAGCTATTGTTTATCTCTCAAGGCAAAAGCAACTTTTAGGAAAAACCTTTCATTTAGTTAATCCTGAATCAATTTCATGGCAGAGACTTTTTGAACTAATTAATGCCTGTGGTTATGCCACTGAAGCGGTATCCGATAAAAATTGGTTAGTGATGGTTGAAAATTACCTTTTTGAGCAGGGAGGAGAAAAAGCCGTTAGTTCTTGGTTCCCAATTATTTTAAAATCAGCTAAAATGATTGGTCAGACAAAGCCTCGCTTCGATGCTTGTCAAACTATCGAGGGATTAGCCCATAGCTCAATCGTTTGTCATCCTCTCGATTTATCCCTGATCTCTACTTATTTACTTGCTTGGAAAAATATGAGACAAAAATGTTAAACTAGCAGAGGCTCAACTGCTGCCCGACTACCAATAGCGTCAACCTCCTTTTTTTTGGAAATATGTCAACCCAAGTTGCTGAAAATAAAAATGTACTTGCTTCTTTTAACCAATTTTTGGAAGATGTCAAGGCGATCACTCAACCTTACTGGTATCCGACCGAACCAGGCACAAGAAGCTTTCCCGAGGTAATTCGTGCCTGGGGAATGCTATTTTTACTACTTTTTCTAATCCTCGGGCTAGTAGTCGTAACGCTTTTTAATAGTTTTGCTATTCGTCGCTTGATTGACGCAATTGTACAACAGGGAGACTATGCCAAATTTAATCGGGAATTGATCGCCTATGTGATTGGGCTGATCTTGGTGACACTGCTAGTCGGTTACAGTAAAAATATTTCCAAAAAAATTGCTTTGCATTGGTATGAATGGCTAAATGGTCAGGTTTTAACTAAATACTTCCATAAACGTGCCTATTATAAAATTAATTTCAAATCTGATATTGATAATCCCGATCAACGCATTGCTCAAGAAATTGAACCGATCACCAGTAATGCTCTTAGCTTTTTCTCATCTTTTCTAGAAAAAAGCCTGAAGATGCTTGTCTTTTTAGTAGTGATCTGGACGATTTCTCAGCGGATCGCTATTCCGCTACTTATTTATACAGTCATCGGTAATTTTATCGCCCTTTATTTAAACCAAGAATTAATCAAGATCAATGAAAAGCAATTAGCTTCAAAAGCTGATTATAATTATGCGTTAACTCACGTTCGCAATCATGCTGAATCCATCGCCTTTTTTCGGGGGGAGAAAGAAGAATCAAATATCATTCAGCGAAGATTTAAAAAGGTATTAGATGATACTCGAAATAAAATTGATTGGGAAAGAGGGAACGAACTGTTTGCTAGGGGCTATCAGGCCGCTATTCAAGTATTTCCCTTCTTAATTCTGGGACCTTTGTATATTAGAGGTGAGATCGATTATGGACAGGTGGAACAAGCTTCCACAGCCTGTTATATATTCGCTACTTCTTTGGGAGACCTGATCACTGAATTTGGCATTTCGGGACGATTTTCTAGTTATGTTGAACGTTTAAATGAGTTTTCGACTGCCCTAGAAACTGTTACTCAACAACCAGAGAATGTCAGCACGATCAAAACTATCGAAGAAAATCATTTTGCCTTTGAGAAAGTCACTTTACAAACTCCCGACTATGAGCAGGTAATTGTCGAAGATCTATCTCTTTCTGTTCAACCCGGTGAAGGATTACTAATTGTTGGCCCTAGTGGCCGCGGCAAAAGTTCCCTCCTACGAGCAATCGCGGGTTTATGGAATTCTGGTACGGGAAGTTTAATGCGGCCTCCCCTTGAAGAAATTCTCTTTTTACCCCAACGTCCCTACATTATCTTAGGAACCTTACGGGAACAATTGCTCTATCCTCAGACCGATCGTCAGATAACTAATACCGAAATTCAAGCAGTATTACAACAAGTCAATTTACAAAACGCCCTAAGTCGGGTGGATGAATTTGACTCTGAAAAACCCTGGGAAAACATTCTCTCCCTGGGAGAACAACAACGTCTAGCCTTTGCTCGGCTCTTAGTTAATCCCCCCAGTTTTATCATTTTAGATGAAGCAACCAGCGCCCTAGATTTAGTCAACGAAAGGATTCTATATGAGCAATTAAAAGCTCGTAAGACAACTTTTATTAGTGTCGGTCATCGAGAAAGTCTCTTTAATTACCATCAATGGGTTCTAGAACTCTCGGCTAACTCTAGTTGGGAACTCTTGACTGTTGAAAATTATCGCCTTAAGAAAGCGCAAGAAATGTTTACTAATACCCCTAATGGCAATTCTCTAAAACCCGATATTACCATTAATCATGGGTCAGAATCCCCAGAAACACATCAGTCTCTTGAGGGACTTTCTCATCAAGAGATGAAACTATTAACCGACTTATCGATCTCTAGTGTTCGTAGTAAAGCTAGTCGCGGAAATTTGATCTTAGCCAACGATGGTTTTACCTATCGTTATGACAAAAATCCTCAAATCTTAAAGTGGCTTAAAATCTCACCTTGATCTCTCTGGCTGGAAAAATTGATATAATCAGGCCAATAGCCAGACCTCGAATCGACCCCAGAACCTGGACAAACCCGTCGGCTGTCTAACCATGCCAGCAATTTAACTGCCAGTTTCTACCAACAACAATTGACCGAGAATATGGGATGAGAGGCTATTGGAGCTAAATTTTGTGAAAACTTCTCACTTATATCGCTAGATAACTAAAATGTGGTAAACTAGGCGGTGACGTTCACAAAGACCGCGACAGATAGATAAATCTCTTATTAGTCAGAGTCTCTGAACCCCTGATTACCTCTTTCTCCCCTAGGTGATTACAAAACCAATGGCTGAACAACGCTCTGTACTAAAATTTAATGGCATTGATGATTACATGGAGCTATCCGGGGGATTTCTCGATATCGATCAGAGTATTACCATTACATTTTGGGCAAAAGGAGAAAATAATTTAGCTACAGAAACCACTCTTTTAGAAGCTGTTAATCGGGACAATAACCGAGTCCTACATATTACCTTGCCTTGGGGCGATCCTGTGAAACCTGCAATTTTTTGGGATGCGGGAAATGAAGAAGGTTTCGATCGAATTGAAAAAAAAGTCAAGCTTAAGGATTATAGTGATTGGACTCACTGGGCCTTTGTCAAAAATGCCACCACAGGCCGAATGTTGATCTATCGCAATGGTATCGTTTGGCATCGTGGCAACGGTCATAACCGGGCCTTAACCGGGATTGAAAAAATTATCTTGGGAGCCTCTATTAATCCCGCTCATTATTGGCAAGGTTGTCTCGCTGAATTTTCTCTTTGGAATCAAGCACTTAGCCAAGAAGAAATCCAAAAAACGATGTATCAATCTCCCGGATTTGATGACCTTGGCTTAGTCACTTATTTATCACTTAATGGCAGTGCAGAGGATCAAACAAGTTATGGTAATCATGGTGTTCTTTATGGGACAACCTGGCAACTAGATAGTCTTCCCTCTAAACCAACCTCGATCCCTAAATCAAAAACTCAGACTAGCAGTAAAGCTAGAAGGAATGCAAAAAGGATAACAATGGTCAACGAAATATTTAACTCCCTTGAAGAAGAAGAAGTGATTGAACAGGATGCTCCAGCCGAACATCAAGAACCCTCCCCGAAAGAGAATCCAGAATCAACTATAATCACCGAAGAAGCTGATCTTCCCAACCATGAGAGCAATGAAATTGAGGAGATTACTGAAACGGCAATTTCTGCACCCGCTATCCTCACTTATTCAAGCCAGAAAAAACGGTTAATTATTTGTTGTGATGGTTCTTGGGAAGACTCGGTCAGTGCTGCTCCCACCAATGTGGTTAAATTCGCCGCATCTATTAAGCATATTGCCGAAGATCAAACCCCCCAAATCATCTTTTTGTCAGGTTATGGCAGCCCCGAAGACAACGAATTTATTAAAAATTTAGGGAATGAAACTTTTGGCTGGGGCCTCGATCGAATGATTCAAGATGCCTACCGTTTTCTTGTCCTTAACTATAATCCCACAAGCGAGGATGAAATTTATTTGTTAGGTTTTAGTCGAGGAGCATATATCGTTCGTTGTTTGGCTAGTTTTATCGATAAATGTGGAATCCTAAAACGCTCTAAGATTGAAGAGATTCCCCAAGCTTATCAACTCTATCGAGACCACACCGTTAGTTCTGATAGTGCTAAAGCTCGACAATTCCGTGCCGCTAATGCTAAAAAAATTGAGACAGAAAAGGAAGATTTTCAAGAGCGTATTCCAGTTAAGATGTTAGGTTGTTGGGATACAGTTGGTAATTTTGGTATTCCCGATTTAACTCCTTGGTTTCCCCTGGCTAAGTTCTATCATAAAAAATATGAATTTAGTAACACAAAATTAAGTCCGATTATCCAGAATGCTTTTCAGGCTGTTGCCATTGATGAAAAACGTAAAAACTTCCCTTCGACTCCGATAAAAGCCAACACCGAAAATCCTGAACAAGTTGTCAAAGAAGTTTTATTTGTCGGTGAACATAGCTGTCTAGGTGGTGGCAAAAAAGAATATCAAGGACTTTCCGACTACCCCTTACAATGGATGATGAATCAAGCCAAACAATTGGGATTAGAGATTAACTCACTCCCCCCTGAATCTGATGAATTCCCAATTAAACTAGATCCCACCATCAAGTTTGATAATACGGTTAAGGGATTGGCGGCATTGGGAGGGGAAGAATGGCGAACTTTCAACGCCAAAGTTGTCACCGTTCATCACAGTGTGGTAAAACGATTAAAGGCTTTTCCCGATTATCGTCCCAAAAGTCTTGAACCTTTTCTTCAAGCTCTACTTAACAGCGATCAACAGACAGATTAACCTGGCTTTAAAATTAAATTAATCCTTCGCTAAAAATTTGAGGTGATTTTTATGGAACTCGATAACATTATTAAAAAAGTGGCAGGTGCTTATTTAGCCTCCGCTATCATTGCTGTCATCGTGCTAATTGTTACCCTCGGACAACCCTTTGTCGTTTTTCTGGGTATCGGAGCGATGGGGTTGGTTACTGTCTTAGGAGATGCGATCGCTGAGTACGGAATTGAAGCGGTTCTGAATGCTTTTTACACCGAGCGAAGTAAAAAAGAATCTCTGGAAACACTTTTGACTGAAATTGATAGTTTACCTCTGACTGATGACCTGAAATTAAAAACTAAAAAACACTTAACCGAGCATCAAGAACAGACAGTAAAGCAGCCAGAAACGGTAACTGAGCCAACTCCTGAAAGTCCTCAAACAGTTGTTATTGAAAAGGAACCAATCATTGAAAAGGAACCAGTTGTTGAATTTGAAAATGTTTAATTAGGTATTGCTCCCTCTTGTAATAGCTGGGAGCAGCGGATGATTATTGCTAAGTACTGAGGAATTTTTTGGTCTAAGATAGCTATGCTAAATAGGAACTCTCCACATCTGATGACCTATAAAAAAATTGCCATTTATGAGCAAAGCTATCAACTTCCTGTTTTTAAAAATAGATACTTAAAAAATTTTCAGAAAATCATCAATCAACGTCGGAAATTAATTCAAGAAGGAGTTCGCTACCATTACTATTTTGGTAAGATTATTAAACGAAAAGAAAAAATTACTCAACAAGAAATCTTGATTGAGACTCAGTTATTAATTAAAGACTATAATTTATTAATTAATGGACTAGAAATCTATCAAGATGGATATTATCGTTTTTTACTCCAACTCAGTGACAATCTCAAAATTTTATTTTCCCAAAAATATCAAGAATTAAAAATCTTAGACTACGAGAGAATAAAGTTAGAGATTAAAAATAATAATAATCAAAATATTCTCAATCAACTCAAGCTAGAAAAACAGGAAAATTTTCGGGCAATTTTGCTACTGGGAAAAACATCTTTTTTGATGTTGAGAAAAACTAAATTACTAGGGGAAGGAGTTCATAAATTAGCCGAGGATACTCAAAAGCAGAAAAAAATTGTGCAAGCAATTATTCAAGAACTCAAAATTTATGAGGAATTAAATCATTACCAACTCAAATCTCAACGAGTTCGCCAAGAAATTGCTGATCTTGCCCAAAATGCGATTAATTTTGAAAACTACCTACAGGACTATTTTGCTCCTTTTCAATTATTAATAGAAGAAGTCATTAAGGTGGATGAAGAATTTTATGCAACAGTTGGAGAAATTAAGTATTTAGTAGATAATATTTTTCAACCTCAGCCTGATCTCTTAGAAACGTCAGATTCAGCAACAAGTTCTGAGTTTTTGTTAAATTTTCTAGCGACTGGTTACGAGAAAGAAGCAAGGTTAAAAGAGGCTTTTTCCTCTGATCAATTTAATGATTACCTATTCAATGAAAGTGAATGGTCAGCACAATTTATTTCCCTGGAAAAAACCATCAATAAATTATCTGATCATTTAGCAGAACAAGAGGCTTGTCAAAAAGATGCTATCCCCAAAACTCCCTTGGCAATAGTTGTCTCTCAATTCACTCAAAACAATCTTGACAAATCTTCTAGTTCTAAAAATCCCCCAACTTCCCCAAATATCTTAACTCAAGAATCGGCTGATCTTGATTATAATCAATTACAAGATTTGCTAAGAAAGCAACAGTGGCAAGCGGCTGATCGCCAAACGACCAAACTACTATTAAAAATTTTGGGTAGAACCTACTGGAATGAGGTTTATCCTCAAGATATTGCTCAATTACCTTGTTCAGAACTGAAAAAAATTGATCAACTTTGGCTGCATTATAGTAATGGTCATTTCGGGTTTAGTATTCAGCAGGCCATTTTCTCTAGTCTCGGTGGTTTAGTGGATTATGAAACCCAAAAGAAACTTGGCGATCGCTTAGGTTGGCGGAAGGAAGGTCAATGGCTCAATTATGAGCAACTAAACTTTCAATTAGAGCTGAATTCTCCCCTCGGTCATTTACCGGTTCATTGGTTGATTTTTGAGGAAAATCTTTGTTATTCATCTGCCGAGGTTGCTGACAATCAAAACTCCGTGGCTTTCTGGAGAGTTGGCAATTGGTTATTGTGGCAACTTCACCTCGTTTTCAGCAAAATTCAAGCCTGTGGAATTATTCCTCTGTCTGACTTTTAAAGCCATTATCCCATTAAAAACTGATTTGGTATCCCTACCAATTTCTTGACCGATAGTTAACTCTTAATCAGAAAAACCTCGCCCAAAAATTCCCCTTTTTAACGGAAATAAAAAGGGGAGAAAATATCAGATAGCTTTACAATTCAGTCATCCATTCCGTATGGAAAAACTCACCTCTGGGTTTATCGGTACGTTCGTAGGTATGAGCGCCAAAATAATCCCGTTGTGCTTGGGTGAGATTTTGCGGTAAATTGGCCCGACGATAACTATCAAAATAGTCCAAAGAAGAACTAAAAGCCGGGACAGGAATTCCCAACTTATTAGCCAAGACTAACACCTCACGCCAAGCTTCTTGGCGATCGAGGATACTTTGCTTAAATTCCGGCGCTAACAACAAATTCGGCAGCCCCGGATTTTCCGCAAAAGCTTTGCGAATTTTATCCAAGAAACCGGCCCGAATAATACAGCCGCCCTTCCAGATCCGGGCCGATTCCGGCAGACTGATATTATAGTTAAACTCCTGAGAAGCTTTAGCGATTAAGGCCATACCCTGGGCATAGGAACACATTTTCGAGCAGTAAAGGGCATCACCCACCTTATTCACAAATAGTGCCGCATCCCCCGGATAGGTTTCCCCAGGTCCGGGTAACTCTTTGGCGGCTGCCACCCGTTCATCCTTATAAGCGGACATCACGCGAGCATTAACCGCAGCATAAATAGTCGGAATTGACACCCCCAACTCCAAGGAACTTAACACGGTCCAGCGTCCGGTTCCCTTTTGTCCCGCCGAATCCAAGATTAAATCTACCAGATGATGACCGGTTTCCGGGTCAACATACTTAAAGATATCGGCGGTAATTTCAATTAAATAAGAATTAAGCTCATCGGTGCGATTCCACTCGGTGAAAGTTTCCTGTAACTGCTGATTGCTTAGTCCTAGACCATTTTTCAGCACATCGTAGGCTTCCGCAATTAACTGCATATCGCCGTACTCGATGCCATTGTGAACCATTTTCACATAATGGCCCGCACCCCCGGGTCCCACGTAGGTGACACAGGGACCATCATCGACTTGGGCGGCAATTTTGGTTAAAATCGGCTCTAATTCCCGATAGGCGAACTCTGTACCCCCCGGCATCAGGGAAGGACCGTGCAGAGCGCCTTCTTCGCCACCACTGACTCCCATGCCGACAAAACCCAGTTTAGTGGTCGATTCTAGGTCGCGGGTGCGTCTTTCCGTGTCCTCGTAGAGGGAGTTACCGCCATCGATAATCATATCTCCTTCTTCGAGAAGGGGTTTTAATTGTTCAATCACGGCATCCACCGGCGGGCCAGCTTTTACCATGACCAGAATTTTGCGGGGACGCTCTAAAATTTGGACGAATTCTTCTAAACTATAGGCCGCCTTGACATCTTTGCCGACGGCGCGAGTTTCCATAAATTCTTTAGTTTTGCTGGCGGTGCGATTGTAAACAGCTATAGGAAAACCCCGACTCTCCACATTGAGAGCGAGATTTTCTCCCATGACAGCTAGTCCGATAACACCGAAGGTACGTTTAGTCATAGAAATTCAGTCTCGGCTGATGCGTTCTTCCTCCCCTTTTAGCGCCTACTTTCCCTAAGATAGCTAAACTTTCCCTATTTCTTAAGCCTTGACTAATCAGTGATCAGTGATCAGTAATCAGTAATCAGTGATCAGATTTGGGTTTTCAGTGACCGGCATTGAGTGAGGAGTGTGACAGCGTTTCTCCTCAAGATGAAGTGTAACCTAATTTGGTATCACCCCCTGACGACTGGCTACTGTTGCCCGTTCCCTAAAACCAGAGACTTCCTGCCTCACCATTAAGATAACTGCTATAAATGGCATTAACAGTGCTGTGTTTTCACTGATGACTGAAAAACCCCCAAGCGCAGAAAAGTTAATGCTAATGTTAAATTAAATTAAGAAAATCCTCATTCTTGTTATATGCAGTTAACTTGGCTTGATAGTAATTCTTGGTTAATCGAAATCGGGGGAAAACGCCTGCTTCTCGATCCTTGGTTGGTAGGTTCCCTGACTTTTGGTAATTTAACTTGGCTATTTGAGGGCAAAAAAACCGCTAATCATGCCATTCCCGAACATATCGATCTGATTCTTCTCTCCCAAGGTTTAGAAGATCACGCCCATCCTCCTACTTTACAGGTACTCGATCGCCAAATTCCCGTGGTAGCTTCTCCTAATGCCGAAAAAGTCGTTCGAGCGCTCAATTATACCCATCGCATCCCTTTAACCCACGGTGCTAGTTATATCTTTGACAATGCGATCGAAATTACTGCTGTCCCCGGTTCTCCAGTCGGGCCGACTCTGGTGGAAAATGGTTATGTTATCAAGGAATTAGCGACAAATCAGAGTATCTACTACGAACCCCACGGTTATCATTCTCCTAGCCTCGATTCTCTCGGGAAAATCTCCGTGATTATCACCCCTTTGATTGACTTAAAAATACCTTTCCTCGGACCGGTAATCAAAGGACAAGAAAGCGCCTTAGCAGTCTGTCAACGCTTGCAGCCCGAATATATTATTTCTACGGCTGCCGGTGGTGATATCGAGTTTAAAGGATTATTGATGGCGGTGTTAAGTGCTGGGGGTAGTCCCGAATCTTTTCAAGAATTATTAACATCCCATGCCTTGCCGACAAAAGTAATTGATCCTCGTCCTTGGCAACCTTTTACAGTGGAATTAGGCGAATGCGTCCCTGGTTTGAGCTAATCTGAGTTAAGGGAAGAATAGAAAAAAGTTAAAACTTTCTTCCCGATTTTTATCTAAAAAAGTAGAATTTTTGTGATATATTTGCTGGCTACAGATGACATTAGTTGTTTGAAAAAACTGGCTCTCTTGAATATTGGATGTAAAATGGGTAAAACCCCACACCCCACACCCTGCCACCAGGAAAAACTTTTTGCCGCAAACCCTAATTTAAAGTGGCTCTTCTCTGCTAAATTTTCTATGAATCAGTTGCCCTTATTTTCTCAATCAAAATCAGTGCGAGACTTTTATCAACCTGATGCCGAAATAATTCTTTATCAAGGAGATACCAATAATTTTATCAAGACTATACCAGATAATTCTGTGAGCTTGATTATTACTTCTCCTCCCTACAATTTAGGAAAAGACTACGAAAAAAAAATCTCTTTGGATACTTATCTGGAAACCCAAACCAAAATTATGCGAGAATTCCCTAGAATCTTGCAAGATAATGGCAGTATTTGCTGGCAGGTGGGAAATTTCGTTCAAGAGGGAGAAGTTTATCCTTTAGATATTTTTTATTATCAGCTATTTAAACAAATGGGTTTCTTTTTAAGAAATAGAATTGTCTGGCATTTTGGCCATGGATTACATACCTCTAAAAGATTTTCTGGCAGGTATGAAACTATTTTGTGGTTGACAAAAACCGATAAATATATCTTTAATCTTGATCTGGTGAGAATCCCCGCTAAATACCCCGGTAAGCGTCATTTTAAAGGTAAAAATATCGGTAAACCCTCTGGTAATCCTTTAGGAAAAAATCCCAGCGATGTTTGGGAGTTTTTAGCACAAGAATGGGATGAGTTACTGTGGGATATTCCTAACGTTAAATCTAATCATCCAGAGAAAACTATCCATCCTTGTCAATATCCGATCGAATTAGTAGAAAGATGTGTTTTAGCCTTGACAAATGAGGGGGATTGGGTTTTTGATCCCTTTGCTGGAGTCGGAACTTCTCTGATTGCTAGTATTATGCACAATCGTCGAGTGATGGGGAGTGAAAAAGAAGCAGAATATGTGAAAATTGCTAGGGAAAGAATCGCCGCTTATTTGCAAGGAAATCTCAAAATTCGTCCTTTAGGAAAACCTATTCATCAGCCTAATGGTAAGGAAAAAGTTGCTCAAATTCCCGAAGAATGGCACAATAATATATAGGAAGTAACACTGAATCTCCCCCCCAGGTAGATGGATTCATGAATCCATCTACTATGAGTTGATGCTAAATCTGTAGAAAACGGGTTTCTCCGAGAAACCCGTTTTCTGTGCGTTACTCAACGGATTTAGTATAACTCATCTGACAATAATTGATCAGTTTTTTGTCACCATTTTTAGAGAAAACTTTGCAGAATTGTGGCGGTTTCTTGTCCAGTTTTTTCCCAACTAAAAAGCTCGGCGCGTTGGCGACTCAAGGATTTTAATTTTAGGCGTAATTGTTCATTAGTGGCGATTTGCTGCATTGCCTCCCTCATCTCATCAATGCTATAGGGATTAATTAAAATTGCCGCATCTCCTGTGACTTCCGGGAGAGAGGAAAGATTAGAAGTAATTACAGGAGTTCCACAGGCGATCGCTTCTAGTACAGGTAATCCGAAACCTTCCCAAAGGGAGGGATAAACTAAAGCAGTTGCTTGGTTTAAAAGTTGCGGCAATTCTTCATAGGAAACATAGTTTAAAAATTGCACTCTTTGAGAGATTGATAATGCTTCTACCTGTTGCTGTAGAGCCGGGGTAAAACGGGGGTCAAATTGACCGACAATTAATAATTGATATTCGGGATCGATTTGGGAAAAAGCAGTAATTAAACGAGCGAGATTTTTATGAGGATCATAACGACCAAGATAGATAAAATAGGGACGAGTCGCCAGATTTAGCGGACGAAAATTATCAGAATCATATCCAGAAAAAATCACGGTTATTTTGTCAAGAGGTATGTTAAAAAACTTATTAATATCGGAGGCAGTTGCTTGGGAAACAGCGATAATATGTGCGGCTTTTTTCAGGACTTGGGGTAAATAGTATTTAGTATAAAAAGTTAGGGGAGAAAATTTCGGAAATCGCAGGGGAATTAAATCATGGACTGTGACAATATAGCGGCAATTTCGATAAATAGGTGCTTCGGGAATGGGAGTAAATAGCAGGGAAGACTTTAATTGTTGATAGGTTTGATAGAGTTGGGTTTCTGTCCAAATTAAGCGCCTAATATTGCCTTTAGTTCCCTGTTCTTGGGTGAGGTTTCCCGACACAGGATAGGTGTTAAAATCTGGGTAAGTATTAGAAGTGATTAGGGTAGGATTTAAGTTAGCTAATTGAGGAATGAGATTTTTAGTATAGGTAGTCAACCCAGTATATTTAGTACCGAGAAAAGCGAGATTGATTAATAATTGATGATTTCTATTCATAGATATTAGCTAGTTAAGTAGGTAGGTGTTAAAAGTTGTCAGACACCACCCTTATCAAGGGGGGATTAAGGGGGGATCAGCACCACCCTTATCAAGGGGGGATTAAGGGGGGATCAGAGGCAAAATCTATCTTCAATTTAATTATAACTACTTACTTATTATAAAAGAGAACGATAAGCTTTTATAGTAGCTTGTGCTGTTTTTTGCCAAGAGAATTTTGCCGCTTGTTTTTTTCCTTTAGTGATTAAGTCTTGACGGAGAGAGGTATCACTAATCACCTGATAGATTGCCGCAGCAATTTCTAGGGGATTATCGGGATTAATTAATATTGCCGAGTCTCCGGTGACTTCGGGTAAGGATGCAGTATTAGCAGTTACCACAGGACAACCTAAAGTCATCGCTTCTAAAACTGGTAATCCAAAACCTTCATAAAAAGAAGGATAGACAAAAACATCGGCTTTTTGATAATAATCCGCAACTAAGTCATCAGCAAGATAATCAAGATGTTGGATACTATCTCGAAAGGGAGACTGAGATATTTTATCGAAAATTGGTTGATACTTCCATCCTTTTTTGCCAATCATAATCAGATTATGGTCTAATTTATACCTGTCCTTGAGATAGTTAAAAGCGGTGATAAGATTAATAATATTTTTTCGTGGTTCTAGGGTACTAACAAAGAGTAAATAGGGTTTAGTGATGGTTAGAGATGAGGGAGGATTGGGGAGGGAAGAATAACGACTTGCGAGGGGAGTAATAAAAATTTTCTCTGGGGTTACATCTAAATATTCGATAATATCTCGTTTGGTACTTGCGGAGTTAGCAATAACTAAATCTGTCCATTGTAGAGATTGTTTAATGCGTTGGGTGTAGGTTTTGACAATCCCCGTGACAAACTCAGGATATTTAATAAAAGTAACATCATGAATAGTCATAACTTTGCGACTCTGACGACAAGGATACACCACATGATCCAATCCGTGGAGAATATCGGGAGAATCAAGAAAGTTTTCTAGATAGGGAATTAGAGGATTAGGAAATCGGGTTAAGATATTGCTAAGACTGACGGGAATTGGTAAACATTTAACCTCTGGATAGGATTGCAGTTTTTCGGGGATAGAAAGATTACCCCGCAGCCAGTTTTTTACCGATGGTTGAAAACAGAGGGACAGGGAAAAGTTTTCTTGGTTTTGTAATTTAGCTAATTCGGCAATCAGGTGATAAGCATATAATCCAATTCCACTAGGATTTTGTCTTATCGGTGTACCATCAACTAAAATTTTAAGCATTTGCGGTTAGATAAGATTGACGGGATAGATATTTTTAAAATTACAGATTCAATTGTCAATTTTGCTCGGTTAGGACAAGATTAAAATCGGCAATAAACTCCACCCTAATAGTTAATCTTACCCTATAACGTTCCTAAATAGCAGCCTTTTTGGGCTAGGTTACGGTCAATACTTAATTTATCGGGCAATTTTTTTGCGATTATTGTCCCACCCTACGACTAGGATTGTCAACGGGTACTTATAAACTATGAATCTCCTTGACGAGAAACACTGTAATTAGTTATAATTACGAAAGAATGACTTCCCCGTACTTGTGGTGATCGGAGATTTCTCAAAAGTTATCTCAGGGATGAAGTAGTCCCCCAGAGAAAAACTAATATCTGGTAATGCCGAAAAATCTTGATTAACTAATGTTTTTACTATGTTTAATCCCTTAGTATCTTTTAAATCCCTAGAAGGCCATGAAGGTGAGGTTAAATGTCTAACTTTTTCCCAAGATGGTAAACTTTTGGCTAGTGGAGATAACGAGTTAACTGTTATTGTTTGGGATTGGCAAAAAAATCAAAAATTTATTTTACAAGGACATGAAAAAGCCGGTTGGTGGGATAAGGGAGTTAACTCTGTTGCTTTTAGTCCCTGTCAAGGATTTTTGGTCAGTGGAGGAGATGATCAAACCCTAAGAATTTGGTCACTGGAAACTAAAAAATTAATCTCTACCTTAACAGGACACCAAGACAAAGTTACAGCAGTAGCTGTTCATCCCGATGGGGAAATTATTGCTAGTGGTAGTGAAGATAAAACGGTGAAAATATGGTCAGTAAAAACTGGAGAAATTCTAGCCACTTTACAAGGTCATAGCGATAAAGTTCTAACAGTTAAATTTAGTCAAAATGGGCAGCTTTTAGCCAGTGGTGGCGGCGAAAATGACAAAACGGTAATTATTTGGAATCTGGGAGAAAAAAGCAGTATTACCTTAAAAGGTCATTCCGATTGGTTTGGAGGTGTTTTATCGGTAGATTTCGGCAGTAATAACAAATTTTTAGCCAGTGGCAGCAAAGACAAAACCATTAAAATCTGGGATATTAAAAGAGGTACAGAGGTAAAAACTCTCAGCGAACATAGTGATCATATCAATTCAGTTAGTGTTAGTCCTAATAATCAACTATTAGCCAGTGGTAGTGATGATAAAAGATTAAAATTATGGGATTTAAAAGCAGGAAAAGCCATTATTTCTATTCCCCATCCCCAGAAAATCTATTCCGTTTGTTTTAGTCCCGATGGTCATTATATCGCCACGGCCTGCCAAGATAAAATCGTTAGAGTTTATGGCACTTCCGAACTACAATCTTTGGCAAGTTGAGCAATCTTTGAGCGCACCGGATGCTTATCGGTGTCTAATTATCCACTAGAGATCGCTGCCGGTCTGTTCCTCTCGGAAGTAAAGCTGATATAATTGACAGCTAGGCTGGGCTAGGTCGCCTTTTAACTGAATTAAACCCATACTTTCCAGTTTATAGGCAGTAATCGGTTCTAATCGCACTCCCTTATCGGAAGAATTAACCACTTCCCCCATCGCTGTCAATAATTCCGGCTGTTTTTGCAGATTATCCCAGTGATGACGCAGGTGTGCCGCATAAATTCCCCCTTGGGTAGCAGCATTAGGGAGAATATTTTTCTCCCCGCGCACCTGCGCTTCCAGGGCCAAACGGCTAAGATAGGGATGACCAGCAACTAGGGCAATTAAATCCAGGATAAAACGCTGATTATCGTCATTTTTAGGCAATCCATAGCTATTAGCCAAGTTTTCCAGTTGTTCGAGGCTAAAACCGGGTAATTTAATCCCGCGGCCGACATTAAAGGGAGATTGATTAGCGTCCAATTGAATATAGATTTCCGTGGAATTAGCAATCGCTAACCGCAAATTCTGCCAGATTTCTAAATTATTAGCTTCTTCGTGCCAACAGCGCAAAAGCGGCAAAAAATCCCTAGCGATGTCGGGATACTCGAAAATTCTGTCTAAATTATCTAGGGCCAAAAAAACAGGGCCGTTAATCTGTTCCAAAAGATAGGACTGAAAATAGGTTTGACAACTGATTAAACTGCCAAATAGTTCCTCATCCCAATATTCATCTAATTGCGGCTTTAAACCCAATTCTCGGCTGACATTTGCCGAAAACCAGCGACAAAATCGGTCTAAACTGGCAAACATCGCCTTTTCTGCCACTTGACAATTAATATAAACTGTGCTATGTCCCCAACTATCTGCCTGAGCGAGCAGATGTTTAAGGAGAGAAGTTTTACCAGTCTTTTCAGGGGATTTAATGCGAATGAGTGACCCCGGACGATTAATTTCTTGATAACAGTCGCTTTCGACGGGAGGGCGGCTAATATAAGTATCTATAACTGATTTTTCTGCTAGTATCGGGGTGGGGTGATTTTTCCATTCAGGATATTTGAGATCTTTGAACCATTCTCGGAGGATTTGGAACTTACCTGGCCCTTTACTACCTAATTCGAGTTCGGGACAGCCATTATCTTTATCTGCCGAGAAATAGCTATAGATTTTAGTCATCTGTTTTTTATAGGTTTCATGGCTGGCAGCCTCGGCCATTTCCCAAATTTCCTCATCTGGTTTGCGCCAATTTTCGTAGGCAAAACGAACCCAAAAAATTTCCTTTAATTTGCCTTGAACACCGTATTCTCTAGCTATATGTTTGAGAAACTCGTCCCATCCCTGTGGTTTCATCCCGTTCTACTTTATTCTACTTATATTCCCTTTTTTTCCATGTTAACCCCTTTTTCCCTCTTGGCAATGGGACTGACATCCGAGAGGGAAGGCCCTATGGTAAAAGTAGGTCAATTACCTGATAGTGTCTAAGGGAGTAAAACCATGAAAATCTCGTTAACCTTGTTTGTTGTGGCCTCCTTGCTGTTAGGTTCAATTCCTCACACTTTAGCGGTTAATAGTCAAGATAACCATTTTGACCGTTCCTCTTCGCCGCTAATTTTACAAAACCGTGACTGTAAGGGTGATAAGGACGATAATTGCAATTAGTCCTGATTATCTCGGTTAAGGTTGTTACTGTGTATCCCCCACCGATGAAAAAATCGTGGTCGGGATTTTTTTTATCGAAAATTTTGGTTTTAAAATCCCGACTTTTTTCTGCTCTATGGAATTGTTATTTGTCGTCGATACCATAGACGGTAAGAGTTGCTTACAGATATAGCCAAGGCATAGTTTGACGAGTCAAGACACGAATTGCGTATTTCAACTGTTCGGAACGACTATTATAGTCTTTTCCCCCAAAATGTCCCGCAATACCAGAAAATTTCGGTTCAACGGGAAACCTTTTACAAACATTAGCCGATTGGGATGCTAAATTAATAGCTTGATGATATTGATGTTCACTATAAAAACAACCCTGCTGATGATTTTTGTGCATCGGCTGCAGGTATCTTTCATAGAAGCATTTGCTAAAGACGAGAAAACGAGTATCTGCATAGGAAGGATTATTTTGTTTGTTCTGTAATTGTTGCCAAATCGGCCATTTAAAATCACATAAACACTCAAAGGGACTTTTAACCCTCTCTAAAATATCGGTCATATTGAGAAGATAAATTCTACCAGTTATCTTGGCAACATAAGTAGATTCTTTGACCAGTGCTGATTTTAAAATTCCCTGCTCTATTAATAGGGTTTCGCCGTAACCTTTGCCAAAATTACGAGGAAAATCATTGGCATCTAGTGAAATAAACTCAATTTGTTTGTTATGGGGATTTTCTTGAGTCGTTTCCTGCAATCGATCAAGAGGCCAACCAGAATTTTCCACAAATAGTATTTTTTTGATACGAGGATGAAAATTAATATAATACTTCAGGGAATTATAGTAATCTTCCTGTCTTTGCTCAGGAACAGTTGGATAGGCTTTCGGCATATCCTTAATATTAATTGTTGCTGTTAAAAGTAAAACTAATTCCTGCTCTATATTTAACCAACCAGCTTGAAAACTTGTTCGTGATCCATTCATAAGCTATTGTCTGTATTTATTGTGTAATTATTGAACCATTTGTTCAGAGTGTGCTGCCATTATCTAGAAAATGAGGATTGATTGAGCGACTCTAGATAATGCAAACCGCAGTTAGCTTATCATCGTAACTAACCAATCAGAATAATTTCTAGATTCAAGACCAATTATCTCAAGAACTCGCCTGTAATTCCTCTAAACGTGCTAAAACCTCGCCACTGTGAATGGCAGGATTTACCCCCAAATAAATCTCTTTTAAAATCCCTTGCGGATCGATAAGATAGGTATGACGCAGGGAAACATAACCCATCCAAGAACCATAGGCTTTACTAACATCTCCGGTAGTATCTGCCAGTAAGGGAAATTTTAAACCCTCCGAGTCACAAAATTCCGCATGAGAATCGACATCATCGGCACTTACCCCTAAAATTTGCGTATTTTTAGCCATATATTTCGGCAAATCCTGCTGAAAACGCCGCGCTTCTAGGGTACAGCCGGGGGTAAAATCCTTGGGATAAAAATACAAAACTACCCATTTACCCCGATAGTCCGATAGGGAAATATTCCCTTCTCCCGTGTTAGTCGGTAGGCTAAAATCGGGTGCCGGTTGATTTAAAGGGGGTTGGGGGCCACCTAAAGCGTTAGCATCGGGAATCAAGGCAAAAAATGCCAGAATTACTGCAATTAAAAAACTCAACAGTTGACGACGAGACATAATCAGTTATCAGTTATCAGTTATCAGTTATCAGTTATCAGTTATCAGTTATCAGTTATCAGTTATCAGTTATCAGTTATCAGTTATCAGTTATCAGTTATCAGTTATCAGTTA
>NZ_JACJQV010000201.1 GCF_014696875.1 Microcystis wesenbergii FACHB-1317
TCGTCTAACTCTTGATTAATTTGTTTCATTACATGGAATCTATCGGCGACTACCTCGGCCGATGGCATCAATTCTTTCACCAAATTTTTATAGGGCAACCAAAGGTCTATGCTCACTTCTTCAATTTGCTCTAACACCTCTTTTCCCCACCCCGTAAGCGTTTCCCTCAACTCTTCTTGTGTTCGCTTCTCTAGAATAGCTATTAGTTTTCCCGTATCTAAATTTACTAAAACTGCACAGTAATTTTTTTGTCCTTTGACTAGAGCGATTTCGTCAATTCCTAGTCTTTTTAATTTCGATAAGTCTGTCTCTGTAATTTCTTCAGCTATGTCCTCTATCATTCTTTGAATCTCTTCTTCCGTTACGTCATTTCTTCGGCTAACATTTAAAACATCTCCTGCTTTTAATTGTTCGAGTATATTGGCGGCTAGTCTTTTCGTATAGGTTCGTTTCTTGGCGACAAAATCTAACTCTTCGCTCAAGGGTTTCTGACAATTATCGCCCTTAAATTGACGACGATTAACTTGTAGGTACACTGGTTGGACTGAGATTGGTAAATCTTTGACTAAATGTCGATGATTTTGGTGTATTTTATCGCTCTCTAACCGACAACGAGGACAGATGGCTTTTTTATTTTTCGATTCGATTCGGCAAACTATACCGATATTTTCTAGGTGTCGATAGCCTTGAATACAGGTTCCTTGTAGGTTCAAAAATTTGTCAAGTATCATAAGTAAAATAATCTCGTTTTTGGCTATTATATCAAATCTTAACTCGATTGTCTATCTTTTGGTATTAACCTGTTTATGCCGTAAGTCTCTCCCTGTATGAATCTAAGCTATTTTTGAGACTAAGTACTCTCATCGAATTTTATTTTAAGTTAATTATTTGCATAACAATTACCGAAGAGCCTAAATAATCAGTTTTTAATAACTGGATTTAGTATGACAATTTTTCTGTCCTCTGGCCCCTGAATGGGCAAATTGCCCTATTTTGTCCGATTAATCGCGATTTATTTGGGTTAGTCGATTATTCTAACTAGGGAGGTGTTAAAAATTATCATATTTCCCCCCTTATCAAGGGGGGATTAAGGGGGGATCGGCATCCCCCTTATTAAGGGGGGCAGGGGGGATCAAAGACAAAATCTATCTTCAAATTATAACCACTTACTTAAGTAGTCCAGCAAAATTAATTTTCTAGGTTCGAGTGGACAATCGCCAATTCTTGCCGCCAAACTAGCAGGGGTTTCTCCCAAGCTAGTTCCCATTTTTGCGCTAAAAAAGGTCGAGTATTTTTGCCCAAATTATAGGCGGTGACAATCTCTTTCCAGAGAGAATGTAAGGAAAGTGGCGAAGAAAATAAAGTTCCCAATAATCCCCCTAAAATTATGACAATAGCTAGAGGGCGACGAGTTTGACTTAATTCAAAAGCTTTCAGTTGCAATTCTCCCACGACATCGACACCAAAACCCGTGACTATATGCCAGATATCGTGAGTTTGCCGTAAGCGAAGCAGCAGATAATCTGTATCAGAATTTACCTGAATAGACCGATAAAAATTAGGATCAAAATTGAGACTAATTAGGTGAGTAGCATAATGATAACCTAGGGAATCTTCTGGGAGTTTTAGCAAGGTTTCTAAACAGGGACTAGCGGCTAGATATCTTTGGGCAATCATTTGGGCGGTAGCTCGATCGCTTTTAACATATTGCAAAGATAATCGCTGTAACCAACTCTCTTTTAAGCCGTCTTCAATATCATATACAGACATCGTATTACCGGGATTTTGTAAAAGAGAAATTATTCCTTTGGTCACACTGATTAGATTAGTCGTAAATAGCATATAAACTCTCCTAAGCAAGTAAAAAGGGTGAGAATAATCGAAAAAACCGATAACCAATAACAGGTAAAAACTACTCCTTATAGGGATCGTACTGACTCAAGATTCTTTCTAACTTTGCTTCATCAATGCGATTAATTAAGCGTTTAGATTCTTCGACATCGCGGACAGTTTTTGATAAATTAATGGTGGAACCGACGCTAAATAGTAAACCCATGCCTAAATAACCTTTAATCCACGGATCTACCGGCAGATAAACAACCCCTAAAGAAGTGGCGGAAATAGAGACAATAAAAGATAACCAAGTTTGAAAAATCCACGCTTGAGTATGACTGGGAGCAGTACCGTATTTTTTATCGTTCATAATCGTCTCCTAAATGTTTCTGCACCCATTCTGTCGGTTCTAGAGGTGCAACAACAATGAGCGCTATCTAGTAGGGGGAGGGTTGAGAAGTGGGGTGAAGTGGGGTGAAGTATCAAGTATAATCGTTATTAGAATCTAGGACCAAAAAGATGGAGATTAAACATCTGAAAATTTGGTATTCTTGGGAAAAACAAGAACAAATGATCGATCGCTTGGTGGGGAGAGTGGGATTAACCCGGGTGCGTGCCACTTGTTTTCTGCGTCTTTGGATTTATGCGATTGCCAAGGAAGGACAGGTAAAACCCCCCTTATCCCAGTTAATTTTTCCCACCACTGCCATTATCTGTACCCATCGACAAGCATCCGATCTATTTTATCAGGATCAGGACCAGGGCAGCGATCGCTCTGCCGGTATGATGTTAGATAAATTAGCAGCCCTTGGTTTAATTGAAAAAATTTTTGACGGCAACACCACCAGAATTAAAATCAAGCCAATTGCGGGGATTTTAGAGCCTGATAACTCAGAATCATCTGTGGAATTGCAATTAGATCAATTTAATCCCCGTTGTGATGCGATTCCTGTGGCTAACTTGCTGACACGCAATTATAACTGGATGAATCGCAATGCTGAGGTAATTCCCCATCGCATTTCCCGTCTGTTGCGGGGTTGGGCAAAAGATTACACTACAGGTATGCGAGTTTTGCGTCGGGTAGATAATCTTAATCCCGTCGGTTTTTATCTGCTCTATCCCACCGCAAACGAGTCGGAAGCGAATTTTTTTACCTCTCCTAACAAGAGTTTACATCTAAGTGCGATCAATGAACAGGATCCTTTTAAAATGGCATCTGTGGGAGATGAAAATTGTCTTTCGGTATTTATTCGCAGTTGGATGATCGATGCTAATTATTTAGAAAAATATCGTTTAATTTTTCTGCAAGATGCCCAAAAAACTCTCCAGAGAATGATCTTAGATTTTCCTAATCTCTGCGATTTACATACTTTGATTATTCATCCCGATTATGAGAAATTAGCCGCCGCCTTGGGATTTCAAAAAACTATTCAGGAATCCCCAAACTCTATTTATTGGATGTATTTAGGACTCGATCGCTTTTTATCCCTAGATATGAGTGAAATTCAATTTTAATGGGGTGTGGGGAGTAGGGGGAAAAAATCCATAACTGGGTTTTTGAAATTCGATCGAGAGTTAGTCGTAATATTAAAAACGGATTTGGTATAACATCTTGTCAACAAGTATTGTTATAATAATGACATCAATTAAGCTATAGTCGCCTATGTCTGAACAATTGATCGCTAGGCTTGCTAATGCCTTTAAACCAGTTCCTTTACCTGCTGGTAGTCCCTTTTATGTGGATCTAAAAGCAGTGAGAGCGGATGCTGATGTTTGTCAAGATTTAGGCAGAAAAATTATTCGTGCGCTGCCAACAGACTACACCCATCAACTCTACACAGGCCATCGAGGAGGGGGGAAATCCACGGAATTATTGCGGCTGAAAAAATATCTAGAGCAAAAAAATTGTTTTGTTGTTTATTTTGCCGCAGATAAAGACGATATCGATCCAGAAGATGCTCAATATACAGATATTCTCATTGCCTGTACGCGCCATTTATTAGAACAACTAAAACAGGCTAATTCAACCCCATTGAAAAACTGGATAAAATCCCGTTGGCAGGATTTAATTGATTTAGCTTTAACAGAGATTAAAGTGGAAGATGTCAAATTAGAAACGGGAGACTTGATTAAATACTTTGGTAAATTATCTGCGGCGATTCGGGCAATTCCTAGTCAAAGACAAGAAATAAGAAATAAAATCAATCCTCATACTGTTACGCTGTTAACGGCACTAAATGAGTTTATTGATAATAGCAAAACTGTCTTAGATGATTCAACAAAATTAGTGGTAATTGTTGATAACTTAGATCGCATTGTACCGATATATCGGCGAGATCATAAAACTAATCATGATGAGATTTTTTTAGATCGAGCTAATCAATTAAAGGGGTTAAATTGTCATTTGATTTATACTATACCTATTTCAATGGCCTATTCTAATCGGGCCAATGATCTACGCGATATTTATGATAATGACCCGATGGTTTTACCGATGATTATGATCCGCAATCTTGATCGTACTATTAATCCCGATGGTATGGCAAAAATTAAGGCTATTATTGAGAAAAGAACGCAGCAATTTTTACCGACGAAAAAGCTAGAAACAGATATTTTTGAAAGTCAAGAAGTTCTGGAGCGATTATGTTTAATGACTGGAGGTCATGTACGAAACCTAATTTTATTAATGCAAACCGCTTTAGATCATGTGGATGCTTTACCTATTACCGCAAAAGCTGCTCAAAGAGCAATAACTCAAGCTAGAGATGTCTATCAGAGAACAGTAGAACACGAGCAGTGGAAAATTCTGGCTAAGGTATATCGTACCAACGAAATTCAAAATGATGAAGCTCATCGTAAATTATTATTCAATCGTTGTATTTTACAATATGCTTATTTTGATGCAGATGCAGAGTTGAAAAGTTGGTATGATGTGCATCCTTTAATTACCAAAATTAAGGAGTTTAATGATGAATTATGAATTATAAATGATGAATGGGGAGCGGGAAACAGGGAACAGGTAAGAAAATCAGTGTAGCTCATAAATCTGAATACAGCTATAAGTACCTAAGCAAAATTAATTACATATTTCGATGAAGCTTTTGCCTCTTGCCTATTGCCTCTTGCCTATCTTCACTGGGAAATTTATTTTGCATGACTACTTATATAATAATGACAAACCCAAAAGTAAAACCCTTAACTAACTTTCAGGAGTCGGATTTTGAAGGATTGCTAGAAGAGCAACCCCTAACAGCAGCAGAATCCTATCAATCATTACTGCGATCACTGAAACGAAAAAATGGCTTTAATTTACTCTTTGTTCGCTGTTCTCCCGTGCAAGCTGATGAGATTATTCGGGGAATCAGTCAAGATTTACCTAATAAAAATATTCAAGTCCTGCAACTTGATTCAGAAACCGATAATTTGTATGAGAAAATTGTCGATCTACCAAATTATACCAATCTAAACATTCTTTTCGTGCGCGGTTTAGAAAATGCACTACTGCGCTACGAAGAAGCGGAAAGTGAAGGCTATTTCTTGTCGAGTCAAAGTCCGGTTTATGGGGGAACCTGGGCCGGAGTTCCTAAGATTTTAGGCTATTTAAACCTATCTCGTGAGCGATTTGAGCGGCAATTTCCCTTTACTTTAGTATTCTTATTGCCGGAATTTGCCTTGCGGTATTTTATTCGTCGTGCGTCGGATTTTTTTGATTGGTATTCGGGAGTTTATGAATTTCCGACGGATAAGGACATATTGGAAAGAGAAATTGAAAGACTGGTTTATTTAGACGGCGATCTCGATACCTATCAGCAATTCACTCCCCAACAACGACAGGAAAAGTTAGCCGAAATTAAGGCCTATTTAAGCGATTCCCCATCTCTCGATCCTGTTCGAGCATCTGAATTGTGGCATAAAAAAGGACTAATTCATGCAATGGGAAAAGAATACGAACAAGCGATCGCATCCTTCGATCGAGCTTTAGAAATTAAACCCGATAAGCATGAAGCTTGGTACAACCGAGGGGTTGCGTTGCATAAATTAGGCAGATTTGCAGAAGAGATCGCATCCTTCGATCGAGCTTTAGAAATTAAACCCGATTTGCATGAAGCTTGGTACAACCGAGGGATTGCGTTAAAGAATTTAGGCAGATTTGAACAAGCGATCGCATCCTACGATCGAGCTTTAGAAATTAAACCCGATTTGCATGAAGCTTGGTACAACCGAGGGATTGCGTTAGGTAATTTAGGCAGATTTGAACAAGCGATCGCATCCTACGATCAAGCTATTAAAATTAATTCAAATTCTGCTAATGCTTAATACAATAAAGCTTGCTGTTATGGCTTACAAAACAATGTGGAATTAGCTATCGAAAACTTACAACGCGCCATCAATCTTGATGTCGAATATCAGGATATGGCGAAAACAGATAAAGATTTTGAGCAGATTCGGGGAGATGAGCGGTTTCAGAGTTTCCTAAATCGAGTATAATAATATATATTTGTATTTTAGCTAAGGAGATATTCTATGACTAACACCTACACAGCTATCATTCAGCCAGACGGAGATTGGTGGATTGGTTGGATAGAAGAAATTCCGGGAGTTAACTGTCAAGAAGCATCTCGTGATCAGTTATTAGAAACCCTAAAAATTACTCTTAGCGAAGCATTAGAATTGAATAAACAGGAAGCAATTGCCGCTACTAAGGGAAACTACCAAGAAGAGAAAATTGTTGTATGAAACGCAAACAGTTTATCGATCACGTCCTGTAGGGGCGAAGCATTCGGATAGGAAATCTACGGTTTCAGCGATAAGTTATTGCCCGAATGCTTCGCCCGTACTTTTTCAGCAAGTCCTAGCCATTCTTGGTGGTTTAACCCCCAATTAAATAAAAGATCTGCGATTCCAAGACATACGGAAATTAGGGATATTCTCGCTAATAAAATCTGCAAAGATCTCGGAATACCACTAATAAAATAAATCGTTCATCAGTCTTGATGTCAAATATCAGTATCTGGCAAAAACAGATAAAGATTTTGATAAGATTCGGCGAGATGATCGGTTAAGTTAAGTAAATAAAAAAAGAGATAACTATGCTCAATCAATATACTGCTAAATATACAAAAATTCCCTCTGGTTACATGGGACAACTGATAGAATGGCCAGAAGTGATTACCGAAGGAGCAACCTTAGAAGAATGTCGAGAAATGCTCAAAGATGCTCTCTTGGAAATGATTTTAGCCTATCAACAACAAAACCAACCGATTCCTCTAGAAGAATGCTTGTTAGAATCAATTTATCTAAGTATTTAATACTAAATCTGGTTATTAAAAACTGATTATTTATTCTCCCCTACCCCCCACCCCCCCTACCCCCCCGACATCGGGGGGGCAAGGAGGGGCAAGGGGGGGTTGCCTCTTGCCTATCCTGATATGTAGCCTATACTCAACGGATTTAGTATAACAACTCCTACGCTGGCAAGCCAGTGCGGTCTTGGTGGCTCCCCAAGTGGCGATTGTACATACCGGCTGCCTTGAGCGAGGAAACTCGGCGGAACCAAAGAATCCCGAAGCGCTTAGTGCCATAGGAGTGTCAATTAGGGTATTCTATGAGGGGGAGCAGCAAAATCCTGCCTCGAAGATGGTTGAAAAAATCCGTAAAAAATAGTTGCGCTCTTGTATAATCGGCTAAAATCCAGAGAAATAGCTTTTGCCATGGCGACTACAGAAGCATTAAACCCCAGTCAATTCTCACTTTTAACCAACCTCACCGCTGCTCGTTCAAGTTCACCCAAATCACAAGAAGAAATGGACAAAGTTATCATTCTCGTTAATGCCGAAGCTCAAGCCAGTGGTCAGATGTCTCGGCTATCGCCCGTTACCGAAAAGATGGTGATTGCCTTAAAAAACGCGGTTCCTAAATCCTTGGCGGTGGAGGTGACAGGGACGGCTTCTTTGTGGTCGAAAATGGAGTCGGGTAAAACCAGCCAAAATAATTTAATCTGGTGTCCCTTAACAATTCAATTACCCAATTGGGTGAATTTTCCGGGTAAAAAAGTTTATCAAGCTTGTCGGGATATCGAGGAAAGACGCGCTTGGGTTGCCCATACCCTGCACTATAAAACCAGTCAGGGAGATTCTTCTTTTGGGGATCTTTGGTTGCCGATCACGGTGACATCTAAGGGTTTAGAATACGGTGAGGTGATCGGGGAGGGCATGATCCCCAACGCCTACAGTCAACCGATTAGTCTAGAAAGAGAGAGTCTTAAGTCTTTATATCGGCTGGCATCGCAATTACTGGATAATTTACAGGCTCCTGCTTCTGTTTACTTGCTACAGTTTCGTCTGGCTCATCGAGAAGTGGTTTTTGATCGTCTCTGGCCTTTTCCCGCCGCACCTGCGATCGCTTCCCTGCGCGGTCAACAGACGGATCTCTATGCAGCCTACTGGAATTGTTTACGTCGGCAAGCAACGCTCGATCATTCCCTGGCAATTTAATCCCATAGCCGAGAAAAACTGTCTAACTTTGCCCACAACAGCGATCGATCCCTAAACTATCTAAAATTAAATCACTGACGGCGTTAGCGATGGCAAATTCACTATAAAAACTTTCGCGAAAGTCAAAAGCTTGCATCTCGGTAACGATCGCAATTACCAAGCTACCGAGATCGTTTTCCCCTTCCAAACGCTGACGCAGAAAAATTTGACTAGCGCGTTCAGCGATAGTTTCATTAATAGCTTCGGGAATAAATTCTGCATCTAACCAACGATGCAAAGCGGTTCGCAGCCAAGTTTGTTCCTGTTGGGGATTTTCGAGCGGTGGTAAAGTAATAGGCGGAATTGGTGCGGGATTGTCAGGCATAATTAGAGAATTATCAGGCTACGAGACTGAATTCTTGGGGGGAGTCGTGGATATCGCCTCTATTATACAAGGATACGCACGCGGTTACTTTCTCATGGCCGATGAGGGGGGGCGATTGGATTGGTATTCTAGTAAAAATCGCGCCCTTATCCCTCTTGATCGGCGTTTTAGCTATCCCAAGTCCCTAAAACGAGTTTTGAATCAAAATCGCTTTAGCGTGGCTATTAACCGCGATTTTGCTGGGGTTTGTGCCGGTTGTGCCGATCGCTCGCTGACTTGGATTTCCCCGGAGTTAATCCAAATCTATCAGCAATTACACCAAGCCGGCTGGGCCCACAGTTTCGAGACTTGGCAAGGGGATCAATTAGCGGGAGGGATTTTAGGTTTGGCAATTGGCGGGGTTTTTATCGGGGAATCGATGTTTTATAAAATTCCTGATGGTTCTAAGGTAGCCATGGTCAAGTTAGTTGAACATCTCAGAGAACGGGATTTCTGTCTATTTGATGCCCAAATGCAAAATCCCCATCTGGCTAGATTTGGGTCCTATACTATCTCCGAAAAAGAATATCATACCCTACTGGAAAGCGCTCTGCTCAAGCATTGCCGTTTTGTTTAAGTAGGGGTGGGGTTTTACCCATTTTCAGGTGTACCTAAATTTTCCCCCCGATCACTCCAATGACCAGCACTTTTTGGAAATCAAAAAAGTCTAAAAGTCTTATTCAACAAAGTTTTTAGATTTATTCGGCCAACCCTATTTATGTACTACTAGGGCGCAGATTCTGCGCCCTAGATACCTTACTATTTTAGCGGGTTAAGGCCGCGCCTCTTTCGTATAAAGTGCGGGCATAATCGGTCCAAGTACCCTGGCCCCAATAACGGAAACAACTGGTTTGCACGAGCAAATTATAAAGCAGTGCCTCCAGATAATCCGGTCGTCGGGTAAAACTAGGATCCGCCTGTACTAAAGGATCATATTTCTCGTGGAATTGAGCGCTTAATTGGTTCATCGGTTCGAGGACATTTTCGTAACCGCGCACCCAACTGAGATCATTTGTCCAAGAGGCCCCATCCATACTAAAACGGTGGTCGGTCTGTTTTAACTCAGCGATCGCCTGTTCCACTGCTTCAGGGGTAGCGGCATCCGGATTAACTCGCTGCCAGATTTTATGCTGGTGTACGGCTTGAATTGGGGGATAATCTTCTGGATTAACACCAGCAGCCTCGATTAACTCCAGATATTCCGTACCGTTAAATCCTGCCACACTGGAACCCCCCTGCATTTCCCGCCAAGGATTGGGAAAATCGCGAGGAAATTCATTCATCATCACGCCACCATTTTCACCGTCGGCAATCTGGGAACCTAGGGAAGGAACCCAAACGCCGCCGATTTGCTGTTTACCGCGGCATTTGGCCTCGTGGTAGGGTTGCATTTGGGCGACTAATTTGGTGTCGGAACCCTGGGTTTTAATCAAAGCAGTAATCGCAATCACTTCACCCCGAGAATTGCGCGCCACCAGGCGATTAGGAATATATTTTTGTTCCTGACTCAATCCGGAACCGTCGAGATTTTCTACCGAGTGTTCCTGTACCAATAACCAACGATAGCCGCATTCTTTCAGAGCTTTAATATACTCGTAGAGGGTATCGGGATGGTTAGGAAGGTGCATTTCCGGGGGAGAGAACCCTTTGACTCGTTTCAGAGCATCCGGGCCAAAAATCGAGGCAAAATAGGTTTGCCATGCTTGCATCTGTAATTTTAGATCGGGAATCGGTGTGGAAGGAGCCACCGCATGACTCCACATTGTCCCCAACCATTCCACATAGGGTTGATATTGACTGTTACAGGTGATTAATTTGAGTTTATCGAGGATATCCTGCCGTCCCATCTGTACCAAACCCCAGAGGAGATTGCCGGAATAATCGAGCATAATCCGGGGATTACAGCCTTCCGCCACCAATTCCGGGATAAAATCGCCCATGCGACTGTAACACCAGGCAAAAACGCTGGCATTATGGTTATCGCCATCCCCTTGATGCTCGAACATATGCTGGAGATTGCAGATTAATTCCCCGTTAACACCCGCGGGGATGGTGGGTTGGTGCATATGCAAGGCACAGGCAAAACCAGCGTTAATATTGTCTAATTTGAGATTTGTTGTCGGTAAAAAGATCGGATCATCGTGATTGACAATCGCCGCAATTTCCTGTTCCCAACCGCAAATAGTCGGTAGTCCGGGGCGGATTTCCGTGATAGCGTTCGATTTCGATGATACGGGTGTAGCGATCATAATTTTTCAGGCGAATAGATTGAGATAGTTTGTCCCCACTCTCCCAGGGACAACTTTTTTTACTGGCAACAGGTCACTCTTGACTGTTCACTGCTAACTGAGTTAAGAGCGCGAACTTTATCCTATCCCATTTATACTGAGAGTACCCCCCTTCCAGACACAAGCCTTCGTAACTCGTTAAAAATCAAGATGATTCTTTACTGAACTTAACCGATCCTCGCACTATGATCCAAACAACTAAGTAAGCGGTTCTAATTAAATAGAAGATAGATTTTGCCTTTGATCCCCCCTGCCCCCCTTGATAAGGGGGGTGCCGATAGGCGGGGGGATCCCCTCTTGATCCCCCCCTTGATAAGGGAGGGAATCTGACAATTTTTAACACCTACCTACTCATCAGCCCTTTTACCTGTAAATTTTAACCATGTTCTCGGCGACTACCGAAATTCTTGTTATTCTCTTCCTCATCCTCCTCAATGGAGTCTTTGCTCTCTCGGAAATTGCCATTGTCTCGGCCCGCAAAATCCGTTTGGAACAATTAGCCAGAGATGATCGACGGGCGGCGGTGGCCTTAAAATTGGCCAATGATCCCAATCAAATTTTATCGACGGTGCAGATTGGCATTACCCTAGTGGGTATCTTTGCCGGGGCCTACGGAGGAGCTAATTTATCGGTCAGTGTAGCGCAATTATTGGCGCAAGTTCCTGTTTTAGCCCCCTATAGTCAAGCTTTGGGATTAGGATTAGTGGTGTTAATTATTACCTATCTATCCCTAGTGGTGGGGGAATTAGTGCCGAAACGGTTAGGTTTAAGTAATCCTGAAAAAATCGCTATCCTCGTTGCTGATCCTCTGAATAGGTTATCAAAAATTGTTTCGCCCGTTGTTCATCTTTTGAGTCAATCGACTAATCTGATTCTCGGTTTGTTGGGGATTAGCGGTAATAATAATGATTCCCCAATTACAGAAGAAGAATTGAAAATTATGCTTAAACAGGGAACCGAAGCGGGAACCTTTGAGGAAGCAGAACAGGATATGGTGGAAAGGGTGTTAGGATTGAGCGATCGCCGAGTAAGTCAGATTATGACCACGCGTCCGGATGTGGTTTGGCTAGATTTGGAAGATAGTGCCGAAATTAACCGCCAGAAGCTAATTGAGAGCAATCATACCCGTTTTCCTGTGTGTCAGGGCAGTTTAGATGAGGTTTTGGGGGTAATCGAAGTCACAGACTTATTGGCCGATTGTTTAACCGGTGAAAGTTTCGACCTAACGAAGGATTTACAGCAGCCGCTTTTTGTGCCGGAAAGCACTAGGGGTTTAAAGGTTTTAGAATTGGTGCAGCAAAGTGGCCATCATATTGCCTTGGTAGTGGATGAGTACGGGGTGATTCAAGGATTGGTGACGCGCCAGGATATTTTAGAGGCAATTGTCGGCGATTTACCCCAATTAGATAATATTGAAGATGCTCAGATTGTGCAGCGGGAAGATGGTTCTTGGTTGATCGATGGCACAGTGGCGATCGAAGATTTTAAAGAATTATTTGAAATCAGTGAATTACCGGGGGAAAAACAGGGCAATTATCACACTTTAGGGGGTTTTATTATTACCCATCTTGGTAGGATTCCGGGTGCTGCCGATCATTTTGAATGGCAAAGGTTGCGCTTGGAAGTGGTGGATATGGACGGTAATCGCGTCGATAAGGTGTTAGTCACGCTCTTGTTGGATGATTTGTAAGTAATTGTTAGTAAATATCTAGATTTTTTCAAGCTTGTGAAGACCGATACAATTTTTTATCAACTATTGCAAACTTTTCCGGGGTTAATTTTTGAATTACTGGGAGAATCAACCCAGAAAGCTGAAAATTATCAATTCTCCTCCCGAGAAATCAAAGAATTAGCGCGTCGTTTTGACGGTATTTTTTTACCGACCACAGCAGCACCGGAACTAATTATTTACTTTGTTGAAGTGCAATTTCAGGATAAAAGTGATTTTTATTGGCGATTTTTAACAGAAATTGTCATCTATCTCAATCAGTATAAACCCGTTCAGGATTGGATGGCTGTAGCTTTATTTGCCTCCAGGGATATCGACAATAATTTTCCCTATCAACTGCGGGGATTTGAGATAACGGGACAGATCAGACGTATTTATTTAGATGAATTAATCGATAGTCCAGAGCCGTCTCTGGGTTTAGGAATTATTCAGTTAATCGTCGCTACACCCCAATTAGCACAGCAACGAGGAAAACCACTTTTACAAAAAGCGATCGCTGAAATTGATGATCTAGTTTTCCAGCAAAAAGTTGTAGAATTAATTGAAAGAACCTTAGCCTATAAATTTACTAATCTTAGTCACACGGAGTTAGAAGCTATGTTCGGATTAGATGATCTCAGACAGACTCGACTTTATCAAGAAGCTAAAGAAGAAGGTCGTGAAGAAGGTCGTGAAGAAGGTCGTGAAGCAGCTAAAACTGAAGCGATCGCTGGTTTACTAGCTTTAGGTTTAAGTATAGAACAGATTGCCACTGCTTTGCAATTAGAACTTACCAAAGTACAAGAGACGGCAGCCAAATTATCCCCCCCAAATTAGCAGGGTAAATTATCAAGTTTCTCCCTGATTTTAGCCTATTCATTCATATTGCGATAGGTAGCCACTGCCGAGGGAGAAATGCGATTGAGATAACGGAAAATCCAATATTTTAATACTGTGTCTAAGATAACGGGAAAAGTGGCGATAAAGAGAAAATTAAACTCGCGATTTTCCGGTAAACCGAAATGACGACTTAACCCTTCTAGGATCACTTCCCAACCGTGGGGAGAGTGGAAACCGACAAACATATCGGTAAAGAGAATAATTAAAAAAGCTTTAGCTGAATCGCTAAGATTATAGAGAATGCCATCCAGAAAAGACTTGACAATCTCGATTTCCCGACGACTAAAAGCGACAACAAAACCAAAGGCAATCAGGGAACAAATATCGGCGAAAATATTAGCGATCGCATTTAAACCTCGCTGGCGAAATTCTTCACTTAGTACCGCTGCTTTTTTGGTAATTTCTCCCTCGATTTCTTCGTTAGATAATTTGGGTGCTAAACCAATCATACCTCGAAAATGTAAAGCTTCCTCAAATCTTCTCAATTCCGAAAAAGCTTCTTCTTCTAAATCCTGATTGATAAAAATAAACTGTTCCTGTTGTTGGAAATATTTATTAACCAAGGGGGTAATCAGGAAAGTTTTGGTTAATTGCTGGGTCAATAAAGGAACAATAATTAACAGTAAAATAAACTTGAGAGAAATGGCTGTTTTATAACGAGAATTGCGAAATCTTTTTAAAACTGCCTCCTCCGATTCCCCCGCTTGGGGATCAATTTCCTGTTTAATGCGGTTAAAAGTATTGACAAAAGAACGGGGTAAAACTCCTGGTTTTTCCGTGGCTTTTTGCGATTTATTATTTTTGATTATTTCCTCCTCTTCAATACTACCTGCTGCTAAAAAAGAGCGATTTCGAGAAGTCTTTATTTTCGCTGTTTCCCGGTCAACATTTCTGTTCTGGAGACTTTTGGGGACATCTTCAAGCTCTTCTTGCCAATAATTACCTTGATATTTTCCGATAATACTATCGATAAACTGAAGTTTTTTCAGACAAACATCTGTGGTGACAGTAATCACCCCATTATTAATTGTCGGTTGATTCGGACCGAAGGTATTAACGATCGAGCGACTAGCTTTAAACTCCGTCAATCTGACTTTAATTTTTTGCAGATAACCTTTAACTTCTGCGATAAAATAGGAATTAGTGCTGCTGCCATAATTTGACAACTCCGCTGCCACTTTTCGCCCTTGAAAATGCTTATCTTCTATCTCCTTAATCTTCAAAGCTGCATGATAGGCCTCATCTAAAGAACGTTCAGGAGTTTGTAATAACCATTGATTAACACCTTGCAAAATCCGATTAAGATTCATAGGAAACAATTACTTCCACAAGGGAGAAAAGCTAGAGTACCGATCAGTTATCTTAACAAATACAATCGAGAAAAAACGATGTCAATCATACCAATTTGGATCGAAGGTGGCACGCGATCGGGCAAAACCACCGCTTTAGTCGGGGAATTTCGGCGCTGGCTGTCTCGCAATCGCTCAAAATCATCCCCCCTTCCTCGATCGATCTTAGTTTTCGCTGCCAACGATGATAATAAACGAGAATTAGCCGATCAATTAGCCCTTGCTGTTAAGGGTAGCTATCCGATTCTCTGCAAAACCCCTTTAGGTTTTCTCACCGATGAAGTCATCCTGTTTTGGCCGTTAATTTTCGAGTCTTTAGGGCTAAAAGCGCAATTTCCCCGCCGATTACGCCCAGAAACGGAGCAGGAACTCGCCACCCGTCTCTGGCAACCAGCAATCGCTGAATTCTTCCAGCTTACTAGCATAAATGAATATCGTTTCGTCCGTCAAGTTCTCGATTTGTTACAATTAGCCGGCGCTAGTGGTGTTCCCGCAGAAAAGATACCCGAAAGATTAGCCGACGGATTATCAGAAACAGATCTAAAACGAGTTTTAGCGATTAATGAGCAGGAAACACCAGAAAAAGTGGGAGAATTAATCATTCAATGGCGTGATTGGTCTCTAGAACGTGGTTTATTAAGTTATGGTATCATCTACGAACTCTATTGGCGCTATTTATTCCCTGATAGTCGTTATCAACAGCAACTATTAAAACGCTTCCGGGGGGTTTTTGCGGACGATGTGGACGATTATCCGGCTATTGCCAAGGATTTACTCAGTTTTTTCCTCGATCATGATTGTTTTAGCGTTTTTACCTACAATCCCCAGGGAAAAATTCGCTTAGGATTAACTGCCGATCCCGATTATCTACAAAAATTAGCGGCACGCTGTCAAATTATGCCATTATCTACCACCGACGGGTTAGCTGCTCAGTTTAGCGAGACGGTTCTCTCCTTAATCAGCGACGGTAACTATCTTGGCAATCTTCCCGATCAATTCATCTCCCTGCAAACCACCTCTCGCGCTGAATTGTTACGGAAGACAGCCACAGCTATTATTCAAGCAGTCAAGCAAGGAGCAGTAAAACCCGAAGAAATCGCCGTTATTGCCCCCGGTTTAGACGAAATCGCCCGTTATAGCCTGATGGAAATTTTAACCGGTGCCGGGATACCCGTTCAACCCCTCAACGAACAACGACCCCTGATCAGTTGTCCTCTGATTCGGGCATTATTGACCCTTCTCGCCCTTGTTTATGAAAATTTGGGGCGTTTAGCCCCCCAAGAGGCCATAGCGGAAATGCTGGTGATTTTTAGCCGTTATCGCTGGGATGAAGAAGAGAATTTAATTCCCGATATCGATCCGGTTCGCGCTGGATTAATTGCCGATCATTGTTATCAACTGGATCTGGAAAATCCTCGTTTATTAGCGATCGAAACTTTTCCCCGTTGGGATCGCTTAGGACAAAAAGCTTGTACTGCCTACGAAAGAATTTGTCACTGGATCGAAGGGATGAAAAAACGGCAGCAAGAAGCCAAACTTTTCCCGATTTTTGTCTTAAATCAAGCGATCGAACAATTATTAAACGATGGGGAAAATTTGCCCTTCGATCACTTGGCAGCTTTGCGAGAATTAATGGAAACTGCCCAACATTTTTGGGAGATTGATCGCCGTTTGCGCGAGAGTGAACCCTCTTTTCAAAGTGCCAGCGAAACTATTAGTCAGTTTATCCAACTTTTGCGCCGTGGTACAATTACTGCTAATCCCTATCCTGTGCGACAATTTATTAAATCTTCCCCGGCAGTTACCCTAGGCAATATCTTTCAATACCGTTCTTTTCGTTCTAGTCATCGTTGGCATTTTTGGCTAGATTGTTCCTCCCCACTCTGGGAACAAGGAGGTTCTGCGACTCTTTTTGCCGCGCCGATTTTTTGGCAAAAAAGTCCCTATCAACGCTGGACAACAGCAGCAGAATTAGAGGAAAATCAGGCACGTTTACAGAGAATTTTAAGGGATTTATTAGCAAGGGTAAGCGAAAAAGTTATCCTCTGTCACAGTGATTTAGGAGTATCAGGAACCGATCAAACTGGACAACTTTTATCTTTAGTACAAGGAGCAACAGAATATAATTATAGTGTTACTTGAATGATCAGGATTGAGATTTTAGCAAAAAGAAACGATAGGGAAAATGATATACTACTTCGCTTAAAACTTTAATAGACTTCTTGCCTAATTAATTTTTGATGGTTCAAAAACGGCAAAAATAAGAATTAAATGGCCTAAAATCTATCAAGAGACCATTTAGTTAATTATTATTCATTCTTAATTCTCCTGACTACGGATACTAAATCTGGTTATTAAAGACTGATTATTTATTCCCCCAACCCCCCTACCCCCCCGACATCGGGTGGCAAGGGGGGGCAAGGGTAGGGTCGTTTCATTCTCGCAAATGTCATTCAATCAAATCCTTATCTGGCAAGGTTTTCAGTCAATTTCTCAGAACAAATATCTGAAAAATTTTTAAAATGCCTTGCTTTGCTTGCCCCGTAAGCGATTGAAGACAGACAAACAAGGAATCAAACTAGAGAATGAATCAGCCCTAGGGGCAAGGGGGGTGCCTGTGCTAATATGTAGCCTCTACTCAACGGATTTCCTATCACTACTGACTACCGACTCCTAACCCTAACAACAATTTTTGATTTTTACAAGAGGTCTAATGTAGTTTTCGTTTTTTATGTTGAGGGAATTATCCAGCAGGATTCGGTGAAGTTAACTTTGTCCTATTACCTACCTTGGATAAATTCTTGCAATTGTTCATCCGCAAGAGTTTGGAAATTTCTTTCTTTGTCACCAAAAATTGCTCCGTCAAGTTTAAGCGGTGCCGAAGATTTGTGGCCTTTCGGGAATTGAACTTCTCTCCCGATATAGTCTTTGGCAAAAAGTCCTGACTGCACAATGGAATAAAAGAATTGCCCCTTGTAGTATTCTGTTGCCGTTCCGTATTGATTGTCAAACTCGTGTTTCGCTTCTGTAAAATTCATTTTTACCTGCTTCTATATGGGTAGATTTTTGCTGCCTAACGGTGAAGTTAGGCGACTGGCAGTTTCAACTACTTGCGACTTTTCCAGTACCCAGGTTAGGTGTGTGATAAGTTTAACTTGTATAAGAGCGATCAATCTTTGTGTCCTTTGTGTCTTTGTGGTTCGTTCCACTCGCTCGCCGGGGGGACTGTATCTTAGAATACATTTTACCCACCAAACCCAAGAGAGCCAATTTGGAATGTGGTCTTGCTCAATTGTGTAGAGAACACCATCTGGAAATTGGCGTGCCATACACCGTAGAGAGGTATTTTGAGCGGATCCAGGCAAGATCAGCCCCTCGCTGCCGAAAATTTTCACCTTTTGATGGTATAACTCGCCTGGAAAGTCAAGATCGGCTCTCAAAGGGTGGCTGTGTGGTTCCAACTTCAGAACAAGCCAATGATTTCATTCAAAAGAATGCCCTGAGCAGTGGTGTCACCAACGCTGTCATCAATGGTGTGATTGGCTGGTTTATGTTTCGAGGAAAAGATACTCTACCGCTTACTGTGGATACCATATCAGGGCATGAGAAAACGGTTTTCTCGACGGGAGTGATGACCGCTTTTACGGTATCTATCATCTTAGGGACAATCGCCTTTTTTACTTTCCGCCAAAAAGCCAAAGATTTCCACGTCGCATCCCCAGAACTTTTAGAGCGTCCTTTTTTCTTTTTTGGAGTCAGGACGGTCCTGTTTTATGCTCTGTTTGTCTTTGGTACAGTGGCCTTGGCTGCTCTATTCTTGCAAAAGTTTGTGGGGACGATTCTGGTAACACCTGTTATCGGCGCAATTATCTTAGGGATTATCGCCGGGATAGCCTCTTGGTTTATTAATGCGGCGGTGATGAAAGCCATCGGGCGGCCTGAGTAGATTTTTGAGGTATAACCGAGTATCATTGAATATTATGGAGATTTTATGACCGTTTTGGACGCATTTAAGCTCGATGGGCAAGTAGCGATTGTAACTGGGGCCGGTGCGGGCATTGGCCGGGGCATTGCCGAATTATTTGCCCAAGCAGGGGCAGCGGTGGTCGTCAGTGACCTCAAGGAAGACACCGCCGCTATTGTTGCTGATGGCATTAAGGAAAAGGGCGGCAGAGCGATCGCAGTTGCCTGTGATGTTACTAATGAACAGGCCCTAGAAAACTTGGTCAAGTCCACCCTGGATGCTTTTAGCAAAATCACCCTGCTGGTAAACAATGCCGGCGGTGGTGGGCCGAAACCCTTTGATATGCCCATGGATACTTTCATCTGGGCCTATAAAATCAATGTATTTTCGGCGTTTCATCTCTGTCAATTATGTGTCCCTTATATGGAAGCGGCGGGGGGAGGAGCAATTTTAAATATCTCCTCGATGTCGGCAGAGAACAAGAATATCAATATGGCCTCTTATAGCTCCTCTAAGGCCGCCGTTAGCCACCTCACCCGCAATATTGCTTTTGATCTCGGACCGAAAGGAATTCGGGTAAATGCGATCGCACCTGGTGCGATCAAAACCGATGCCTTGGCGAAGGTGCTGACTCCGGATATTGAAAAAGTGATGCTCAAGCATACCCCCCTCGCCCGCTTAGGGGAACCCAGTGATATTGCCTACTCTGCCCTTTTCCTCTGTTCACCGGCGGCCAGTTGGGTGAGTGGGCAGATCCTCACCGTTAGCGGCGGCGGTGTTCAGGAATTGGACTAACAGTCTATTATCGATTCATTTAACCGTATTTAGCGACAAAAAGGAGAGAATATGAGCAATTTTGATGCTTTTGCTGATTTTCGCATGGATGGTCATGTGGCCATTGTCACCGGCGAGGCCCAAAATATTGGGGAAGCCATTGCGAAAACCTTTTCCGGCGCGGGAGCCAAGGTCATGATTGCCGACCTGGATGGAGAGAAGGCCCAAGCAACAGCCGAGGCTATTCAAGCTGTCACAGGGAATCAAGTTCTAGGGATCGGCTGCAACGTCACTGTTGAGGAAGATATTCAACAATGTGTGGCCAAAACGGTGGCAGCTTTTGGCGGCATTTCTACCCTTGTTAGTGGCGTCGGTTGGGGTAAAGCTTACGACGACCCCCTAGAGGTTCCCATGGAGGAAATGATCGAAAGCTATAAACTCAATACCTTAGCGGCGACGCGGATGACTTCCGCTTGTCGTCCCTATTTGCTGAAAGCGGAAAACGCCACGATTACTAACTCCGGTTCGCTGGTGGGAGTTTTGCCAGCTTTTGACTTTATTGCCTATTCCGCCGCTAAAGCCGCCCTTAACCATCTGATGCTAGGTCTGGCTCACTATTTTGCTAAACAGGTCCGCGTCAATACCGTGCTGATTGGGACCGTCATCACCGAGGGTTATGCCGCTGCTGGTTTGGATGAAAAAGCCCAATATGCTCTAGCTCATCCCGACAACCTGACCGGACGCGCCGGTAAACCCCAAGATATTGCTAACGCTTTCCTCTGGTTAGCTTCACCGGCTGGCTCTTGGGTGAGCGGTCAAACTTTACAAGTCTCCGGTGGTGGCAAACGCGTCCGTCTCAAACCCGAATAACGGCTCTCTTGCCCCTCCTTGACCTTTCTCTGCGATTTGTCGTTATGGTTTTTGCTGCTTTTGGATATCGTCGGGCTATCAGGCTAGTAACTTCTTTTTCAGTGTTAGCATTGTTTAATCTTGCCTCTGCCGGTCAAGGGCAGCTCTTGACCGAAACGGCGATCGCTGAGGAGTCCACCTCGACAACCAACCCCTTAGAAAATGCGGCTAGTCTCGGGCCAGTCCTCCACCTTCCCCCGAACTCGGTTGCACAATTTAAGCAGCAGCAGCCTGGAGCTAATCTCCCGATGACACAAGTGAGCCGGGATGATGTATCGCCAATGGAACCGGTAGAGTTACCATCCCCTGAATCTACAGTGTCGCCGCCAAAAGATCCCAATGCCAGGTTAAGGATTCCCCCCGGTTTTGGCGAAGGGTTTCCCGTTGAACGGGTGTTTATCTACGTTCGCAACCCCAGCAACGACCCGAAGCAAGATGAAGAGAGCAGACGGCAACTGGCGAATAGTTTTGGCATTCGGGCCGGGGGAAACTTTAGTCCCCTTTTGGCGGATCAGGGACTGAATCAGGTGCAGCGCTTGCCCTTTGTCGAGAGTGCCGAGTATCGTCTCTACCAGTCAAATCTGCCCGGTGTGGTCATTGTGGCGCTGCTGGTCAATTTGAAACCACAAGAGGTCTCCCAAGTCCCCGTCCCTAAACCGCCAAGGGGTATGGTAATCAGTGGCAAGTTACGGGATTTTCCTACCCTCTACGAGAGCGATCGCAGTTTAGTTAAATTGATCCTCAATGGGGGTGTGGGAGTCTTTAGTGATACTAATCCCTGGTTTGGCAACCCAGAAAATTTTGCCCCCAGTTCCTACCAACCGAAGGGAACAATTACTTGGGGAGAATTTTATCTAGAGCCTGGTTTAGCAGGTATTACCGGTCTGGGGAATTCTCCTGTGTATATCTATGGTGCCGCTTCCTATACGGTATCTGGGACAGTTCAACCGGACATTTTCCGTACAGACTCAAGGTTCTACGGTGATATTGAAAGGCTCTACGGCGGTTTTCTGGTGGCTAAAACGGGAAATCCTCTCGTTTTTAACCTATCGGCAGGGCGGCAAATTTTCCAACTCAATCAAGGCTTTTTGTTTTCTCAGTTTAGCGGTTCGGCTAATGCTCTAGATCGAGCGGCGAGCTATTCTAACCCCCGCACTGCCTACGAGATGACAGTGCTGTCTGATTTGCGCTGGGGGGATTTTCGTTTACAGGGGTTCTTTCTGGAGCCAGATGAGCTATCAGTGGCTGATAGCAATACACAATATTTGGGAATTAGCGCCCAGTATAACAATAATCAAGGGGTTGAGGCCGTTTTAACCTATGTGGGTGTCCCTCAATCATCCCGGACTTATTTGCTGCCCGATGGTGAACGGCTAACCCGTCAAGGGTTACAGGTGATTAATCCCCGATTGCAGTTATCGCCATTGTTTGGGGTACCCGGACTGTGGTTTCAAGGGGAATATGCCTACCAATTTAATGACCGGTATAGTATGTCGGCTCAGGGGGGTTATCTTTGGTTAGGCTACAGTGTTCAAAATGTGCGCTGGCAGCCTAGCTTTAGCTACCGCTTTGCCGGTTTTAGTGGCGATAACCCCAAAACTGCTACATACGAACGTTTTGATCCCTTGCAAGCGAGTGGTTTAACTGACTGGTTACAGGGAATTAGTCTCGGCAAGGTTTATAACAACTCTAATAGTTTTTCTCATCGAGTCAATTTTACGGTGATGCCTACCAGTAACTTTGAGTTATCCCTAGATTACTACTGGGACTTAGACAAAAAACAAATCGAGAAAAGCCTCAACCCCAATCCCTGCTTGGGATTTACTTCGAGAAGCCCAAAATCGCTGAAACCCAGATAGATCAAGGAAAATCATAAATCGAGGTTAACCCTTTGTCCCGTAATGGTTTGAGCCTTTTTTGCTGCCCGAAAATGCCTAAGTCCCACTACTACCGGTTTGCCGACACTTTGAATAACTTAGGGGGTAATCCCGCCCTCCAGACGCTGAAATCCTATGATCTTGGTCATGAATTACTGTTAATCGGGCGATATTATCTGTCTCAAAATTTCTTGCTTCAGGGGGTTGGTTCCGTGGCGTTTCCAGGCACTGCTATTCGTCTCGCCGCGGACAACAATACTAGCCCTTGGGTTACTCTACAAGTGTCCCTGTTTATGTTTTTCTGAGTTTAGTAACTGCCGAGGTAGAGAAAAAAGGTGGTAGAATATCAACCATTACTTATCCATTTTTCTTTATTTGTAGCCCTCACCCTCTGCCATTACTTTTGAAAAATGGTATTAGTCTAAACTCCAGTTAGAAGCGTTATCGAAAAAAACACAGGAGGATAGGGAGTTTATTATGCGTTTAGCTCCACTTTACCAACAGGATAGAGAACAAGCGGTTCAGCAAGGTGAACAAAGAGGAGAAGCAAAGTTAGTCCTCCGTCAACTTCAACGACGTTTCGGTGAAATACCCCAGAATCTAGAAGAAATCATCCGTAACCTTCCTGTGGAGTGCTTAGAAGACTTAGGACTCGCTTTATTAGACTTTGACACTTTGACAGATTTAGACAACTGGTTGCATCCGTGACGCGCTTTATTTGGGATAAATTTAGCAAAGACTTCTTAGAAACCCTTCTTTCTCCCTACGGTACAGTAGTTGTCAGCAAAGAAGTCACCTCAGAAATTCAAGAAATTGAT
>NZ_JACJQV010000202.1 GCF_014696875.1 Microcystis wesenbergii FACHB-1317
ATAACTGATAACTGATAACTGATAACTGATAACTGATAACTGATAACTGATAACTGATAACTGATAACTGATAACTGATAACTGATAACTGATAACTGATAACTGATAACTGAAATTATTTTCCCAAAGTTAACTCCTCTTTTTTGCCGAGGATACCCTGGGGTCGCCAGATCATTAAAACCATGAGCAGCAGACCGATAATCATAATCCGTAAAGCCCCTAATTGGCTATCATTAAAAATATCTAATCGGGGCATATCTAATCGGGGCAGAATAAAGCGAGTTAGGGAATCGTAAGCCCAGAAAATTATTGATCCTAGTAAGGTTCCAGCATTGCTACCAGAGCCACCGAGAATGATAATAATCCAAGCGTTAAAAGTCAATAACGGTTCAAAATTAGTCGGGTAAATAGTGGTTAATTGCCATGCTAAAAAAGCCCCGGCCAAACCAGCGATCGCACCGCCTAACATCAAAGATTGTAACTTATACCAAAAGACATTTTTTCCCAAAGCCCTGGGAATTTCTTCATCTTCGCGGATAGCTTTGAGGATGCGTCCCCAAGGCGATCGCAAAAGTAATTCTAACCCAGTATAAACGAGAGCGAGGAGGACTAAAACTACCACCATCAGCCCCGCTTTGTAATTATAATCATTCAGAGCAATTACACCGTTTATATACAGAAAAAGCAGGATTATCGCCCCTAACAACCCCCAAAAGATTAAAGCTCTCTTTTGCGTCGGTTGATAGCTTTTACCGCTAATTTGCCCAGCTTCGCGCTATTGTCGTTGCAGATTGCGCCCCAATTGCCAGAGAGCAAAGATAGCAAGCAGGGTAAACAGGGCAATAATTAATAATTTGACGGGAAAACTGGGATTTATATCCAAAGGTAGGGGATAACGTTGTAGTCCGAAACTGCCTTTCGTTAACCAATCCTCGTTAAGCACCAGCAAACGAATTAACTCAGACACCCCGATGGTGACAATCGCTAGATAATCGGCTCTTAATCTCAGGGTGGAAAAACCGATGGCCAATCCCAACAATGCCCCTAGGAGCGACCCGACAATGGCGGCAAAAATCATCGGTACACCTTGTAAAGTCAATAAAACCGTTGCATAAGCCCCTAAAGTGGCAAAAGCAACGTGACCAAAGTTAATTAAGCCTGTAAATCCCCATTGTAGATTTAAACCGAGGGCAAAAATCGCGTAAATACCCGCCCAAATTGTCAGGGAAACTAAATAATCTGTATAATCTGTCATCTTAAGTAAAAAGTAAAAAAGGGGTTGAGGGAGTGGGGGAGTGGGGGAGTGGGGAGATGGGTAGAAAAAAGCTGAAAAATCACATCTGATCACTGAAAAGGCTGATAGCTAACTGCTAGTATAATATCAGTTAAAACGGCCTCTGTAGCTTGATGGACAATTGTGACGAGCGGAGGGTGCTAGGCTATTAATACCGAAAAAACCTTGTCCTGTTAATTTCTATGCCTCTTTTGATTCTAATTGCCGATGATGACCCCGGTATCCGCCTAGCGGTCAAAGACTATTTAGAATTAGCAGGTTATAGTGTGGTAGCGGCGAGTAATGGTTTGGAAGCTTTGACTTTATTGGATACCTATCATCCCCATCTTTTGGTATCGGATATCAAAATGCCGCGTTTAGACGGTTATTCTTTGGTGACTAAGGTGCGGCAACAGCCAGAATTTAGGTTATTGCCAGTAATTTTTTTAACCGAAAGAGGGTCAACAGAGGAAAGGATTCGCGGTTATCAAGTGGGTTGTGATATCTATCTTCCTAAACCTTTTGAGATGGAGGAATTAAAAGCGGTTATTCGCAATCTTTTAGAGCGAGCGCAAATGGTGCAAAGTGAACGTCAATATCAAAAATTAAAACCGGAAGAAAGTCCCAAAACTAGGGATGTTTTAACCTCTTCTTTACAGGATGATTTTAAGTTAACTAATCGCGAGCGGGAAGTGTTAGAACATCTAGCCCGGGGACTTTCTAACAGTGAAATTGGGCAAAAACTGCATCTTAGTTCTCGCACGATCGAGAAATATGTTAGTAGTTTACTCAGAAAAACAACTACTAACAATCGCGCCGAATTGGTTCGTTTTTCCCTCGAACATAGATTAATCGATTAGCTGAAATAAAAAACTTAAATTTTGTTTTTTACTTCCTCCAAAAGACTGCCACAGGAGTCTAAAAGTAGCTCGATTACCCGTTCAAAACCTTCACGACCACCGTAGTAGGGATCGGGAACTTCTTTTTCTGGGTGATAACGAGCATAGTCACACATTAACTTGACCTTTTCTTGATATTTTCCTGTCCGATCTAGGGATAAAATATCTTGATAATTGGCTTTATCCATGGCTAGGATTAGATCAAAATTCTCGAAATCTTCGCGGGTAAATTGTCTAGCTGTCCCTTGCAGAGGAATACCGCGTTTTTTGGCTGCCGTATTCATGCGAGAATCGGGAGGAGAACCGATATGATAACCGGCAGTTCCCGCAGAATCACACAGAATTTTGGCGCTTAATCCTTCTTGTTCAATCAGATAAGTCATGATATTCTCGGCAGCGGGAGAACGACAGATATTTCCTAAACAGACGAAGAGTAGTTTATAGGGCATAAATTGACTGGTAGAATCATCACTAAATTGCCAATTATAGGGCATTTTTAACATCCCGATAAAGATTTATCCTCAAAAAACTCCTCGCTGTCCATTAACCTAATTTTGGCTAATCCCAAGCTTTCTAAATAATCTTGCCACCCTTGGGGAGTATCTTCGATCGCTAATAATCCTAATACCCTAGCTACGTCTGCTACCCAGGGTAGGGTGTGAATTCTATAACCCTGCCAGTTTACCTCTAAGGATAACCAAGCGGGAATCTCTTGGGGGTTAAATTGTTGGGAGGCAAGATAATCAGCTTGAAAGCAGTAAATCCGAGGTGGTTTTTGACTCTCTAACAAGGTTAAACACTCCTTCTAATCTGGACATTAATCTCTTTCCCCATATTTTAGGGGAACCTCGGCATAATTTCTGTTAAATATGAACTTCTCTTGTCAAGAAATGGTTAAAAAACAACTGATAACTAGGCCGAGTTTCCCCAAGGCAATTTACCCTTAATTCTCCCCTAAGGGAGGACGAATAATTAAATAAATTGCCGGACCGATTAGAGGTAAAAGGGAAATTACTGGCAACAGGAAAGGATTTTTTAATCCCCGTCGGGTTAGATCATCTTGCAGCAAAATTGGACATAATAGGGTTAAAAGACAGAAATCTAAACTCATAACCTGAATAAAACGGCTAGTTTGCCACTGATACCAAAAATCAGACCAATTGCCGTTAATTAATCCGTAAGCGATTAAAATTGCCGCAGTAATTAGGGCAATTACTCCTAACCAAGGTGAGTCTAAAAGTTTAATGACCAGATTTTTTTTACCGGTAAAATTGCTGTTGGGTTGACGGAGAGTTAGATAGGGTAAAATAGCGAAAGCACCCACAGCAAAGGAGGCAAAAGCAAAGGGCCAAGCGATGATTTTTTGGTCACGACCATCGATAATTAAAAGGCTAGTGTAGATAAGTGGCCAAACTCCCATCAGGTTAAAAAGAGCAATAATTAACGGGTTAATATCTTGCCATTTGCCAGTGGAAAGATTGATAATTAAATTCATTGTATCTGGTTGGTCGGGGGGTGCTAGTAAAAAAGCGTATAATCCGAAGCATAACCAAAGTAAACCGAGAATAATTTTTGTTAACATGAGAGTAGATAATTAGGTTAATTGAGTAATGGGAGTCCAGCAGATATTTTAGTAGAAAAGTGATCAAAAGGTCAAGCAGTATTATACTAAATCCGGTTATTAAAGACTGATTATTTATTCCCCCTTTCCCCCCCGATGTCGGGGGGGCAGGGGGGGTTGCCTTTTGCCTCTTCTTATAAGTAGCCTATACTTAACGGATTTAGTATTACCTAATCAATGATCACTAATTTTTAGGGAAGACGACGAGGATTCATGGTTTCTCCTGGGATAATTTCTGCACTTTTAGAGTGGAGTAAGCGAGTTTGTTCGAGGATAGTTTCTAAGTCTTCATCCGAGAATTCTTGTACATAGTTTAATTTGACTTCTTCTAGGAAGATAATTAATAACATCTCGATTCTTTCTAGACTGTGACGGGATTGTAATTCCCCGGCGAGAGATTGCCCGAAACGCTGGACTAATTGCTGTAATAAACGTTCAAAAACTTCGTCTTCTTGGGTAATCTTTTCAGCTATATTAACAAAAGATTGATACAATTGACTAGATAGACGATTACTCAAGTCAGTTTTTAACCCTTTCATGCCGGGTAATAGCAATAAGCTTTGATAAGCGGGAGTTTGACTGAGAATTTTCTCGATATTGTATTTAATTAAAGCTTCTGCTTCTGGTTTAACTTGCGGTAAAACCTTGTCAACAGTGCTATTAACTACTAACCGAAAAATTTCGATAACTTCATTAGTATCATTGAGATTATTATATCCACCATTAAGGGATTTATCGAGAAATTTCTCCACTTGTCCCCGTCGAATATATTCCTGTATTTGATTAATAATTCTCAGAAAAATTATCTCAGTAATATCTTTAGAAATTAGCGCAACTAAGCCTTTAACTGCCTGTTCTTTAATCACTCTTAAGTTAATAATTTTAACTTGATCTAGGCGAATAACGGTAGGAATAAATCGTAACCATCTCCAGATAGGAATAAACAGAAAAATATCGTACCATCGCCATAACATAGCCTCGCGCCAACGCAGACCTTTATGAGTGCGAGCAATCCACCAAGTTCTCAGCATAAATTCCCAGAAAAAGATGGTACCAAATAAAAAATCGATCGCCTCAAAGTTATCTATCGGTCTCCCATCTTCTCCCAGGGGACGAAAATAATTAGTTTCTATTAAAGGTTGAATTTCTTGATTGAAAAATTTCAACTCTTTTTCCCAGCCATTTTGACTGAGATAATCCCAAGTCCAAAACTTCTGAAAGGCTGCTTTTGCGGAAACATTTTCCGTTTGAAAAACCCGCAAGCGCATTCTATTTTTTATCTTCTCTAAAGTCCCAGTTTTCTCGGCCGAGGCAAAGGGATTATTATCGATCATATCGACACTTTTTTGGCGTAAATTGGCTAAAATTTTCTCAATCTCTTGGCGATATTCTTGCAGATTAAACTCTGGGTTAAAGACCTTTTGATTAATTATTTCATTGAGTTTATCAACCGTAGCTAAATATTCACTGGTACTGCGATAGGGTTTAATTCCTTTCACCACATCATAATTAGCGATTCCTTTAACAAAGGGAATTTCTAGGGGTTTATCGGGAGGTATTTGTAATTCTTGAAAGGCAATCGGCCCGAGTTTTATTGGTTCATTAAATCTTAATAAAGTTATTTGCAAGCGTCCCTGTAACCAAAAATCTCGCAGGGGAATATAGGTTAAATCGAAAATAACCAGAATATAATTACATAACACCAACAGGGCCATGCAAGTCTCAAAGAGATTGCGTAGGGAAAAACGACGGTTTCTGATCACGGGGGTTTTAGTCAAAGTCATTAGCCTAGAAAGCACACTTTGACTATGGTAAACCGAAAACGCCTAATTTTTGGGTCCCAAAGCGATAGAAGTGGTTAAAAAAGAGCGGTTAAACTTAGTTCTGCCTCGGCAATTAATAGATGTAGTCTTCTATTCTGTGATAGCATCCTAGCAGATTCAGTTATATCCCAAGTTACGGCGTTTCTCCTAAAGATGAAGCCTCGTAGCCTCGTAGCGACTGTCTTGATTGTCAAGGGGTAACTCAAAAAACAATCAAGGAGTTGCTGTCGAACCTAAAATCTCAAGCCAGAAAAAAGCGCAGCAAAAACTAAGTCGCTCAGGTTAAACCAAAGCAAGCGCAACCCTTGATCAGAGATAACAAAAAGTGTGAATCTCTAGGAACAAGGTGGTAAATTGTCAGTAAGCTGCCAAGGCTGATTTTGGCGAACCATTGCATTAAGAATAACTAAGATTTTCCGCACACAAGCAGTCAGAGCCAGTTTTTTTGATTTACCTCGTCCGACTAGGCGTTCGTAAAAGGTTTTAATCACCGGATTATGACCCATAGCCACCACCGCCCCCATGTAAAGAGTCGCCCGAATCTGAGCGCGACCTCCCTGAATCATCCGCTTACCTCTATGTTGACCACTATCAGGATTAATCGGCGCAACACCGACTAAGCGAGAGATTTGTTTGGCGGTTAATTGACCGAGTTCTGGTAAGTCGGAGACGAGAGTAGTAGAAATTACTTGACCAATCCCCGGCACGGTTTTTAGTAAATTGACTTTCTCGAGCCATTGTTGGTTAGCTTGGGTCAATTCCTCAATTTCTTGATTGAGTTTTTAGGCGGCAGTTATCGAGATACTCAAGATGGGCTTCGATATCGACCAAAGCTTTACCGCGAGCGCGTTCCCGTCGGTTTTTTTCGGCAGTCCGCATCTCGACAAGTTGCCGGCGACGACGGGAGCAAGTCAAAGCTGAAGAACAAATAAACTACTTGACAAAAGCATCAATTGGGTATGGGATAGAGAAAAGAGTGGGGAAAAGACAAAAATGACTCCAGAGCAACAACAAGAACTTAACCAACATATTCAAGCGATAGCCAAGATTCTTCATCAGGAAGCTGAGGCTGAAAAAATTCAAACTTTAGAGGGAATAGAGACGACAATAAGAGAACAGACCTGAAAATATATAACTCCGAAACTAGGATTTTTTTTTGTCACAAAAACGACAGGAACTCAAGCCGGGAGACCGAGAAAAATAAAAAGCATCATCGGAGAATTATGCCTGACAGAAAAACAAGCAATCCGTTTAAATATTCCTAGTAATAACCAAATTAGTCCTTACTTAGAACGCTGTTGTTTAAGAGCTAGTGCCAATGTTTCTTATGAAAATGCCGCCAGAGATATTCAATTTTATATAGGGATGAAGGTCTCGGCTAGGACTCAACAACGATTAGTCCATCGCCACCAATTTGCCGAAGAAGAATCAGGAAACCCCGTTCAAGAAATTAGTCTAGATGGAGGAAAAGTGCGCTTAAGAACCGAAACTAAGGGAGAAGCTTGTATCTGGAAAGATTATCAAGCAATCTGTGTTGATACTTTCCTAAGAAAAGCTTGGTTTGGAGAGAATGAATCGTTAATATATTGGGTTAATCAACAACCTTTATCTGACCCCCTTACCTGTTTGGGAGACGGACATCCCGGTATTGGGAAAATTGTGAAAAACTGGGATTGTCCAGGAGAAAAAAGAGAAATACTTGACTGGTTTCATTTGGTAGAAAATCTTCATAAAGTCGGCGGTTCAGTGAAGAGATTGAAAAAAGCAGAAAGTTGATTATGGCAGGGCAAAATTGAGGAAACAATAGCATTAATCTCTCCTTTAAAAAACGAACGAGCTGAAAATTTCTGTCGTTATTTAGAGATTCATCGTCATCGAATTGTTAATTATAATTACTATCAACAAGAAGAGATTTGCTCTATTGCTTCGGGAGCCGTTGAATCCACGGTTAAACAGATTGACCGACGACTGAAAATTTCTGGAGCCCAGTGGAATGAAGAAAATATCCCTCAAGTGCTTAAACACCGCTGTGCTTACCTAAATAACAGTCTTTAGCTATTGAATAGTATTTATGTTCTGACAAAACTGACTTGCTCCCGGCGACGACTAATTAAGTCGCCCAATTGACGAGATTCTTCCGACTCAACCGCTAATATTTGCGGTTCCATTGCCTCGCCAAAATGAGCTAAAATTTGAGCGTCAATGGCATCGGTTTTGGCTAACTTACCAGTAGCTTTGGCAAAGTCTCTTCCTTGACGGGGATTAATTAAGGCGACCGGTAAACCCGCTGCTTGTAATTGAATCACCAGTTCAGTTTCTCAACCTCCTGTCGCTTCCAGAACGATGAGGTTGATCGTGTAAGATTTTAGGGTCTCGACCAGTTTAGATATGTCCTCCTCTGTGTTATTGACTTTCATCGCTTTACCGAGGGGACGGAGGTAAACATCTAGGGTCGCTTTACTAATGTCAATGCCTACCCATTGAGAGATATTTTCCATGATTGAACCTAACTATAGCAATTCTTGGAGCTATGAGGTACAATAGAAAGCAAATAGACAAATAATAGAACTTACCAGCTTCCTATGAGACCCTATTCCGTAGATTTTCGCCAAAAAATTATCGATGTCTGGAAGAAAGAAAAAATTTCCATTCGAGG
>NZ_JACJQV010000203.1 GCF_014696875.1 Microcystis wesenbergii FACHB-1317
GTCGTCTCAAAATATTTCGGATACTTTCATCAAGATACAGAAATCGCAGACGGCGATTTGGTCTGAGATTGAATTTGATTGCTGGTATCTACAATTACGAACTTCGTTACCGAGAAAAATATATATCTTGATTACTTTTGCAAGAGATCTATTGGGTCAGCTGAAACTTGTGCAACTTGAGCGATGGGCAAAGTTGCCACCAACAGGGACATACCGCCTAATAGGATAGTCTTGACAGAACGTAGATTCATAATTTTTTCCTGAAATTGGGAAGTCGTGTTTACTTGCTAATTTCAGAATATTCGGAGTCGAAGGGTGATGTCAGTCCCAAAATAAGTGGAAATTGACGATTTCAATCGTTTCTACTTTCAGGAATAAAATGGAGGAACGTGGAAATTTAGGATCATTTATCTCTAGTTTTCTCCCGTTCCCCTGCGCTTTTCCGCACGGTCGATATGTACTGAAAGTTTAATTGTCTCTCAATCTTTCTAATAGTTGGGCGCAAGACAAATTCACCGGGGAAACAAGTAACCCGGTGCGTTTCGAGATGGGAAGTAGGGCATCTGTTTTCTGTCAGTCTGGGGTTAGGCTTCGCTGGTGCGGCGAATACCTCCGTCGAGAATGAAGAACTGAGGGTTAAGAGAAGCCAACGGCTCCCGCAGCTTTTCGATTTCGGCAGCGGGAGCGTGAACTTCTAGGCGAATAATCTTGGCGATTTTGAGAAGTTCGTCTAGCAGTTCCCCGACGTTTTGCAGGTGGGCAAGAACTGCGGAAGCATCGACGTAACCCTCGCGGCAATGAAGAATATTGCCGCTAAAGGAAAAAGCATAATGGATACAGCCCTCTTCGGTGCGGGTTCTCTCAATGAATTTGGGGCTTAGTTCCTTGAACGCAGCAATTTTTCCTTCTGGTACTTCAAAGTAGGGTACGAGGGTACAGCAAGTATCGATTTTGAACATTAGATTCTCCTTTTAGGTGGTGCGGAGGGATACCCCGCGTTTGTGGTCTCTTCTGTCAGTCTTGAAAATTTTAACGGATTTACGTCGTTTCAGGCTAGGAGAAATCAAGGTTTCAACCCACTTTGACAAAAGAGAGATCATTCTCTCAATCCTTTTATAGTATATATATAGTACAAAAAATCGAACAAGGGTAAAAAGGGAAAAAAAGAGAAAAAGGGTTACAGGGTCCCCCCAGCACCGCACACCACCCGAAAACCGATGAAGTCGCAGTAGTAGTCGCGGCGGGAGTAGTAGTAGTCGCGGTAAGCGGAACGGCAGAGACGTGGAAAGTTGAACCAAGAACCGCCCCGCAATGGAGAATAAGGAGAATAATTATTATTCCCATTTTCTATCCAGACACTGCCATCCCTCGGCGCACCATAATAATTACCGTGCCAAGTATCGGCGCACCACTCCCAGACATTGCCGTGCATATCGTACAACCCAAAAGCGTTTGGGGGAAATTGTCCCACGGGAGTCGTTTGTTGTCGATATTCTCCTGTGGGTTCATCGGCATAAGTTTTAGTACCTCGATAGTTAGCTAAATCTGCCGTTATCGTTTCCCCAAAATGAAAGGGTGTTTTTGTCCCGGCTCTACAGGCATATTCCCATTCTGCCTCACTCGGTAGCCGATATTCCCGTTTTGTTTCCCTTGATAGTCGTTTACAGAATTCCGTTGCTTCATACCAGTTGACTCGTTCTACGGGTAGCTCATCCCCTTTGAAGCGAGAGGGGTTTGTCTTCAGGTTGATGTCTATTTTAGCGGTTGCGGCAATCGCTCTCCACTGGGCCTGGGTAATCGGGGTTTGACTCATGTAGAAAGCGGGGACTTTGACTAGGTGTTGTGGTCTTTCCTTTTTAAATCCGTCCCCACCAAATTTTTTAACCAGTCTTTCGATTTCCTCATCTTCCGTTCCCATCCAGAATTCTCCTTGGGGAATATACATCATGCGGATATAGTTTTGAGCTTTTTTCCAGTTGCCAACTTCCGGAAGGTTTTCATCGTAAAAATAGGCTTTAACAGGTTTTCTCTCTATAACTTGGCCTGTTTTATTAACCAATACCGTTTCTGCGGTAAAAAGGAAAAGGTTTTCATTGTAGGGAACAATGTAGGGAACAATAGCGGCTACTTTGTCTATTAAACGTTTTTGTAGGGTTCCCTCGTCTTCCGGGGAAAGTTGAAGGACATTGCCAACGGTGTTTAAATCGCCTCTAGAATAGGCGGCAATCGGTTCATTAAGCAATAATAAGGGTTCATAATCGGCTAAAGCACCCGATAGATTTTTTAATAAAGCTGTCAATCTCACAAGACGCACTCGGTTATTATTTTTGATAGCTTCTGCTAGTAGCTGTTTGATTTCATTGACTGCTTGACTAGGTTTTAGGTAGGCAAGAGCTAACCATTGTTGATTTTGCCAATAAACCGATTTTGAGCAATGATCACCGATTTGTTCCTGAATATAGGTTTGTAACTGATAGGCCAGAGATTTGAGTTCCTCTGGGGTTAATTTTTCTAATAGTAGTTTACGAACATCGGGAGACATTTCATAGAGTTCTCGATCTATTTTGCGGACTAAACTGGAGAGTAAAATATCAGCGATCGCATACCAAGGAGCTTGATTATCTTTATCTTGATGTTGACGCAGATAATAAAGTAAATTAGGGGATAAACTAAGGGGAAATGCCGCTCGTTTCGCTAGTTCTCTGGTGTTTAGTTCGTTTTCTTTTTCAAATAATCTTAAACGGCTTTTTGCGCTAAAAAAATCTTCATCCTCATCCCAATTATCCCCTTGTTGAAATTGATTAGGATTAAATAAATGACGGGGTGGGATAGCTTCTTCTTTTAGCCATGTTATCAAGTTTTCCCAGTCCTCTGTGGTTAGTTCAAACATGGAAAAATTGGGTATATCTTCAGCTAAATCAGCAATATCCCAGGCAGTTGTCCCATACCATCGATGATAGGGTAAAGGGTTTAACCATGCGACTCGGCTAAATCTTCGGCTAAATCGTCGGATAAGGGTTTCTGTTGCACTCAAGCGCTCTTCTACATAACGTTTTCTAGCGGCACCCGCATCACTAAGAATTAGACAACTGGTTACTTCAGGAGAATAGTTAGAGAGAACTTTGGTTAAAGATTGACTTTCCCAACCGTTTTCTTGTTGTAAAACCTCGTCTCTAATCAGATTATCAAAGTAAAAATGGGGAACATTTGCCCAAGTTTGCTTCATTATCCTACCAAATCCTGCAAAGGGAATCATCGAGTCAGAACAATCAATAAAAATTATAATTTCTCGGCGATAAAGTTGTTTCTTTTGGTAAATTATTTGATCAAAAAAACCTCGTTTAGCCGTTGCCATCACCGTGGCTTTTAGATCCCAAGTTTGTCGAGGACTTTCTAGGGGTAATGGACGCAGTTGCTGCCAACTTTCTTGTAACTTAGCGATGCCAATAGGATAATAATCAGGATTATCTAGGGAGGTGATTTTTTTTCGCTTTTCAATAGCTGTGGCAATTTGTGGAAATGAAGTCTCCGGTGCTATTGGTGTATCCCCCGGAGGGGTAATTTCTAATGAGGGAGATTCCCTATCATCCATCGGGTTTATGATTTTGCTAATCGATTCTTCTGGATGATGAATAGGTGTTTTTTGGGCTATTTCTATATTTATTTCTGGTTGGAATTGTAGCATCTCTGTCCAGGCCTGATCAAACTTTTCTTTTTCTTTCGGGGATTTAACCCATAAAGCTTGACAAAGAAGTTTAATTTTAGGATTCTCTAAGTTGGGATTTTCTTGAATAGCAATATCAGAATCATTGGCGAGTTTTTGAATTAGGTAATTTTCCACCCGATAATATTGTTCAATAGACAGCAGAAATCCTTCTTCGTCTCTGAGTTGATAAAATAGGTCAAGTAGGGGGGATGTCATTGGCTTTTTTAACCTCTTGTTCCATAATCTTGTAAATCGGTACGGCTTTTTAGTAAAACACTAGCGTGGGGTAATTTGTCCTCGTTTAATTTGGCGATAATTTCTTCAGGTTTGTACTTGAGTAACGATTTAAACCAGGCTATTAATTCACTTGTGCTAACTTTTTTTTCCCCTTCAGATTTAGTCTCGTCTTGTGATGTTCTCACTTCCTGAAAACGGTCCACTGCTTTGATGATAACCTCTTGTTCAGCGTCGGTAAACCGTTCGGTTAATATTTTTCTTAATCTTTCTTGGTTGGGTAGCTCAATATAGTGATAAATGCAACGTCTCAGAAAAGCATTGGGTAAGTTTTTTTCTTGATTACTGGTAATGATAATCAGAGGAAAAGCTTGATCATTTGCTTGAATTAAATCTCCTGTTTCTTTAATGAAAAAACGACGAGATTCAATGGCTAAAAGTAAATCATTAGGAAAATCTCGATCTGCTTTATCTATTTCATCAATTAATACTACCGATTGTTCTTGTTTATCTTGACTTTGTTTAAATGCTTTACCCAAGGGTTGTAAATCAACCCAATCCTTTGAAGTAGCTGGATTTTTTTGCTCAGAAGAAGATTCTTCTATTTCTTTTTGGCTTAAAATTCCGCTAATTTGAGCAGCTTGTAAACGGCCAATATAATCATATTGATAGAGACTATCTTCCGCTTTACTTGTAGATTGAACTATCCACTCATAATATTTTATAGGATTACTTTCCTGACGATAATTAAATTCATAAACTAAGGCATGAGCTAGACGACTTTTGCCACATCCCGGTTCACCTTCTAGTAACAAAGGCATTCCCAATTCAATAGCCAAGTTAACAACTTCTATTAACTCATCACCTGCGTCATAGGGATAAATTTTCTGTTGAATCGGTTCATAATAAAGTCCCGATTTAGGTTGAATTTTTCCCGTGTAAGTTAAGGATAGTTTTGCCATCTATTTTCCCTCGATAATTGTCCTTGAAATTGTTGATAAAAAGCTTTCAGTGTGTCTTCTATGTTGCCTTGATCGCTATTTTTCCATAATTGCTGCAAGGTAGATTTAAATAAGTCTGTGGTTTCATCCTGTAAGTCACAACCTAACTGAAGTTGTTGAGCAAAAGTAGGAATAATTTCCTGAAAAGACCGTTGTTCAAAGCGAGAGTCAATCTGTAAGCGGTGAATAGGACTTAATTCTGATAATTTGTCCTTATCTCTCCAATCATTACTTTTTCCATAATCTAACCAAATCATTAATAAAAAGCCCGGAATGGGACTATTTTGTATTTGACTAGCTTTTTTGGTTAAGTTTTGCCAAAATGAATCAATGTCTTTTAAACGGGAAAAGTCTGCACAATCAACTCCTTCAAAAATCAAACAAAAATTATTAGTCTTTAAATTTTTAATTCCTCCAGAATTATTTAAAAAATGTTCATGAAGACTATAGATATCCCATTCTTCTTGACCATCTCCTTGAAATTTAAAAACAATAGGTTTAACGTTCAAATTATTAGTGATAAAGATTTGTTTGTGTAAACGATGTAAACACCAAAAACGATATTGATGAGGACAAGGGGGAATATAAATACTGCCTTCTCGTAAAGGTTTAGCGGCTATTTTATCAGTAAAATTTACTAGATTATTGTAATTAAATTTTGTCAAAACACGATAAATCTTTTCATTATTTGTTCGTTGATTTTTTGGGTTTTGATGATGATTTTGACAACATTGTAAGCTGTCAAAATCTAGGCCTAATACTTCGCAATAAGCTTGAAAAATATAAGACTGTTTAGAGGTTCTTTGCCCTTTTTTTCCTATTCCATATTCTTTTTCAGTACAAAACCGCAAAGTATCTCCAGATATGCCAATTACCTTTAAAATAGACTCATTTAATAAATGGTTTATATCCTCATAAAAGGTTAAATGAATTGAATTATCATTAATATCTTCAATTCTGGTTGTATTTATTTTATTTTGATTAATGTACGCTCTTTTCTTCTCATTTTCAAATCCTTGAAACTTAGATTTATTTTGTAAGTACAATTTCTTACCCTTTGGTTTTAAAACGTCTTTAGTTGCTCCAGATTGTGGCTGAGATTCTGTCATCCAATCTTTCAAGACATTTAATGGAATGGTATAACTGGAAGTTTTTGTTCGACTACGGTATTCTTCGAGAAATGCCTCAAGTAACCATCGACGTGCTTCTATTAATATTTGCTCTGTTTTCTCCGAAGCACAAGAATAGTTTCCCTCATAAGCATCTTTAGCCTTACGAAGGGTTTCCACATCATCATCCCATAATCTGATTTCGCCAGACCTTAACATAAATCTCGTCAAACGTCAACCTACCATCTGATCCACTTTTTGATCCCCTTTTGCCAGCATTTGCTTAAAGCATTTTAATCAACTTGTCCTCAAAAAACAAGCTATAGGGGGACAGGAGTAAATATGAAAAAGGAAAATTTCTGGCAAAAACATAAAGCGGACATTGACGTGATTTGCCGCATCATCACCACTTTAGCTGCCTTGGCTAGTTTAGGTGTTCAAGTGGGAGGGTTAAAGATTCCCCAAAGCGAGATTCCCCCTATCCCTGAGGTTCAGGTGGAATTAAATATCAGATGAACGTAGGTTGGGTTGAAGCATGAAACCCAACGCCTGCATGGGTTACGCTACCGCTAACCCATCCTACAAATAATTGTGCCTCCCTACTTAAGCACATTACCTGAAATAAAGGCCGATGTGCTTTTTTCATAAGACTAGGCCAAAACGAGGGTGAGTTAATAAGATAACCCACCCTGAAAGAGATTTAGCGATCGACTGACCCCATAATAATATCAATACTGCCTAAAATCGCCATAATATCGGCAACTTTTACCCCTTTGAGGATATGAGGCAGAATTTGAAGATTATTAAAATCGGCGGCCCGAATTTTCCAACGCCAAGGGAAAACATCATCATTACCGACGATAAAGATACCTAATTCCCCTTTACCACTTTCCAAGCGCACATAATGTTCACCTTTAGGAATCTTAAAAGTGGGGGCGACTTTTTTGGCGATATATTGATAGTCAAAATCATTCCAGGCTGATTTTTTCCCTTCTGCCATCCGTTTCGCTTCCAGATTTTCGTAGGGACCACCGGGTAAACCTTTCAGTGCTTGCCGGATAATTTTCACCGATTCGCGCATTTCCCGAATCCGCACCAGATAACGAGCAAAACAATCGCCGGCGGTTTCCCAATGCACTTCCCAGTCAAAATCGTCGTAACACTCGTAATGGTCAACTTTTCTTAAATCCCATTTCACCCCGGAAGCGCGTAACATCGGACCGGATAAACCCCAGTTAATCGCTTCGTCTCTGGTAATGCAGCCTATCCCTTCAATACGACGGCGGAAAATCGGGTTATTAGTGATTAATTTCTCGTATTCGTCCACTTTCGGGTCAAAATAGTCACAGAAATCCCCGCACTTATCCACCCATCCGTAGGGTAAATCCACCGCCACGCCACCAATACGGAAATAATTATTATTAATTAACCGCATTCCCGTGGCAGCTTCCCAGAGGTCATAAATCATCTCCCGTTCCCGGAAAATGTAGAAAAAGGGAGTTTGTGCGCCTACATCCGCCATAAAGGGGCCTAACCAGAGTAAATGGTTAGCGATGCGGTTGAGTTCCAACATAATCACCCGGATATATTGCGCTCGTTTGGGAACGGCGATATCGGCTAATTTTTCGGGAGCATTGACTGTAATCGCCTCATTAAACATCCCTGCGGCGTAATCCCAACGACTAACGTAGGGAACGTACATGACATTAGTGCGATTTTCGGCAATTTTTTCCATGCCCCGATGAAGATAACCGATCACGGGTTCACAGTCAATCACGTCCTCCCCGTCAAGGGTGACGATTAAGCGCAAAACACCGTGCATCGAAGGGTGATGGGGTCCCATGTTTAAAACCATGGGTTCTGTTCTCGTTTCAATTTTTGCCATAGGGCTACCGATGATCCCGAAAATCTTTTTAAAGTTATTTTGACACTCTCCGCCTTAAAAGTGCGGAGATTCTTGGGCTGAATCCTGCCTCTACCAGCAAAGCTAATTTTGGTCTTACAGTTTCATGTCTAGTCCGACTACACCTAGAAGGCAAGCACTCCTATAGACTACTCCCCAAGCGTAAATTTCTGTGTGTCCCACAGTATTTAATTGTTTGGCGTTCTGACAGTTTGGACTTAATTGAACACCATTGACTGTTAGAAATTTTGAGATCACGGAGTAGGACGTTTAACCTGTTTCCTCACGTTCTCACGGTCGGCAACCTATAGTCATTTTAGCACAAAGCCGTCTTAAAAGGACGGGGTTTTCCACCCAAATTGGCGATAAGTAAACGCCTTGACAATACACAAGAAAAGCGAGAAGCTTTCAGGCTGGCACCAGGGCGAGTCAGGGGTGAGTCGATAGGACCTGCAATTGCCCCAGAACCGATACGTCAAAAGCTGATGAGTAATCCCTTAGGTGACACTTTGAAACAATTGGGGCCAATCGAGATTGGCTGCGTCTGAGGGAGCAACAATTTCGAGAATTTTATTGTTAGCGGCGGGATAAAATAGGGATTCTACGCAAACGGAAGCCACTTTCGTGCGGGGAATATTGCCCTCAGACAGGGTATCGGCGGATGACATTTTAATGGCATTAAGATTATCCTCATTTTTCAGACCTCCGGGTCGCACGATCGTGTAGGTTAAGCCACTATTGATTAAATAGGCTTCCGCTTGTTTTTTCCAGAATAAAATTAACCAAAAGAGATTGAGGGGATGGAAAAAGTTCGATACACAGAGGGAAGTAACGAGAACAAAATGTTCGATTCCTTTCTTTTTTGCGGCATCGATGAGATTTTTAGTTCCCAAGTAGTCCACTAACAAAGGTTCCGTGGGATTAAAACTCGGTCTGGCTCCCGTGGCGCATAGCAAAACGCTACAATCAGCGATGAGTGCCTCTAACTTATCGGCCTGTTGGACATCTCCGACGACGATTTCCACCCCTGCCGGCAAAATTTCCGCCGCTTTCTCTGGGTTTCTCACCAAAGCGCGTACGGGAATCTGACGTTCGACTAATTGGGCAACGATTCGCCGTCCCGTTTCCCCCGTGGCTCCTGCTACAAATGCTTTCATCGCTTCTTGACCTAATAGTTTTTAACAATACGTTACACTAATCTCAATTCTACAAATTTCCCCGATCCTTTGGCAGTTAATCCCCAACTGTTTCTAGCACTATCATTTTCCAGGTTTATAAGTCATGCAGCGTCCCCTCATTAACTCCCTAGCTCGCGAATCTGTAGAAGTCAAAGAAGACAATCAATTTCTCGGTTTTCAAACCCATTTTGCCGGAGCCATGGATATGTATAGCAATCAGGACAAGGTTGCCGATTATCTGGGCGCTCACGAAGGTTGGTTTTGTCGTTGTGCCGAACCGATGAAAACTCTGCCCTTCGGTGAGAATGGTTATATTATCACCATCGGTAAATATGGAGCTTTTGGCTATGAACTGGAGCCGAAAATCGCTGTGGTTCTGGAGCTGCCCGTCAATGGAGTCTATCATACTCGCAGTGTTCCCATTCCCGATCAACCGTTTTTAGGCTATCTAGTGGATTATCAGGCAATTATGAAACTAGAGGAAATGCCCCTATCTTCTCCTAGTCGGGAAATTGAGGCAATTTTTCGGCAACAGGGACGGGATATTCCGGCGGTTATCACCCAAGTCACCTGGGAACTGCGTATGGATGTTATGGTTAAGTTTCCCAAGTTTATTTATAAGATTCCCCGTCCCATTCTCCAAAAAACCGGTGATAAACTGTTGACGCAAATTGTTCGCCAAGTTTCCCCCCGCTTAACCTACAAAGTTCAAGAGGATTTTCACTCTAGCTTCAATTTACCCCTACCCCCCGCCTCCAGTCGTCTTTTCTATCGTCTCGACTCCTGCGAGGGTGGGTTACTTGCCTAGGGTTTGGGGGGTCTGTCAACAGTAAGCAGTAGAGCTTGCTGATGGGAAAGCAAGGAAAAATAAAGATTTGCTAACGGTGCTGGTCAGTCTAAGCTAGAATTATTAAGAAATGTTTACTTGTAAAAATAAACCTAAGACTACTTCAATATTTTATGTCTCTGCCTATCCGTAACGTTGCTATCATTGCTCACGTTGACCACGGGAAAACCACCCTCGTCGATGCACTCCTCAAACAGTCGGGAATCTTTCGAGAAGGGGAAGATGTACCCACCTGCGTCATGGATTCCAATGACCTCGAAAGAGAACGCGGTATCACCATTCTGGCCAAAAATACCGCCGTTCGTTACCAAGACACCCTGATTAACATCGTCGATACTCCCGGTCACGCCGACTTTGGTGGCGAAGTGGAACGGGTTTTAGGTATGGTGGACGGTTGTATCCTGATTGTCGATGCTAACGAGGGGCCGATGCCCCAAACCCGTTTTGTGCTGAAAAAAGCCCTAGAAAAGGGATTAAGACCGATTGTCGTGGTTAATAAAATCGATCGCCCTAACGTCGATCCTAACCTAGCCGTGGACAAAGTTTTCGATCTGTTTGTGGAACTGGGTGCCGATGACGACCAATGTGATTTTACTACTCTGTTCGCTTCCGGGATGCAAGGATTCGCCAAAGAAAGCCTCGAAGACGAAGACAAAGATATGCAGCCCCTGTTTGAGGCGATTTTACACCACGTTCCACCACCGGCCGGGGACGTTAACAAACCCCTACAGCTGCAAGTAACCACCCTCGATTACTCGGAATACTTAGGACGCATCGTTATCGGCCGCATCCATAACGGCGTAATTAAAGCTGGTCAACAGGCAGCTTTAGTAAAGGATACGGGCGCGGTTGTCAAGGGTAAAATAACAAAACTTCTTGGTTTTGAAGGTCTTAAACGGGTGGAACTAAACGAGGCCAGCGCCGGTAATATCGTCGCCGTGGCTGGTTTTGCCGACGCTAACATCGGGGAAACCGTAACTTTAGCCGATGACCCGCAAGCTTTACCCCTAATTAAAGTCGATGAACCGACCCTACAAATGACCTTCTCGGTGAACGATTCTCCCTTTGCCGGTCAGGAAGGCACTTTTGTCACCTCGCGGCAAATTCGCGATCGTCTAATGCGAGAATTAGAAACTAACGTCGCCCTACGGGTGGAAGAAAGTGACTCTGCCGAGAAATTCCTGGTTTCGGGACGGGGAGAACTGCATTTAGGCATTCTCATCGAAACCATGCGTCGGGAAGGCTACGAATTCCAAGTATCGCAGCCGCAGGTTATCTATCGAGAAATAAACGGTCAACCCTGTGAACCCTACGAATACCTCGTTTTAGATGTACCCGAAGAAGCGGTGGGTTCCAGTATCGAACGTCTCGGCCAACGGAAAGGGGAAATGCAGGATATGCAGACGGGCAGCAATGGCCGTACTCAATTGGAATTCGTGATTCCGGCCCGGGGTTTAATCGGTTTCCGGGGGGAATTTATCCGTCTGAGTCGCGGTGAGGGGATTATGAACCATAGTTTCCTCGAATATCGTCCTTTCTCCGGGGAATTAGCCACCCGTTACAATGGCGTGATTACTGCCTTTGAGGAAGGAGTCGCCACTTTCTACGCCCTCAAAAACGCCGAGGACCGGGGGGTATTCTTTATTACTCCGGGGACAAAAGTGTATAAAAACATGATTATCGGCGAAAGCAACCGGCCCCAAGACGTGGAGATCAATATCTGCAAAACTAAACAGTTAACTAACCATCGTTCCGCCACTGGGGATGAATTGGTTCAGTTACAATCCCCCGTGGATATGAGTCTCGAACGCGCCCTGGAATACATCGGACCAGATGAGTTGGTAGAAATTACCCCGAAATCGATCCGTCTGCGTAAATTACCGGTGAAAAAGTTAGCCAAACGTTAATCGGTTTTGACAAAATCCGGCGGCAATTTTGCCATGGCCGTTGCTGCTAAAAGGGGCAGCAATGGCTCGAAGATGATCGGTAATTGGTTATGATTGAGATCTAACAAAGAAATCCACTCAGATTTTCAACAAAACTGAGATGATAGAAAAAAGTGCCTTGAGTTTGAGGGTAAAGAATCTGCTGTGAGCTATTCTGCTACTTTGATGCGACATCCGATGTTTCCCGCCGCGTCGGACAGCAATCGTCTTCGTCTCTTTTCGGGATCCGCTAATGTATCTCTTGCCCAAGAGGTGGCCCGTTATCTGGGCATGGATGTGGGTCCGATGATTCGTAAACGTTTCGCCGATGGTGAATTGTACATCCAGATTCAGGAATCGATCCGCGGCTGTGATGTCTATTTAATTCAACCCTGTTGCAATCCCGTCAACGATCATTTGATGGAATTGTTGATCATGATTGATGCCTGTCGTCGTGCTTCTGCCCGACAAATTACCGCTGTAATTCCCTATTATGGTTATGCTCGCGCCGATCGCAAAACCGCCGGCCGGGAATCGATCGCCGCTAAACTGGTGGCTAATCTGATCACGGAAGCGGGGGCAAGTCGCGTGTTGGCCATGGATTTGCATTCGTCCCAAATTCAAGGTTATTTCGATATTCCCTTCGATCACGTTTACGGTTCCCCAGTGGTGGTGGACTATCTTCTCAGTAAAAAATTACCCGATATCGTCGTGGTTTCTCCCGATGTGGGTGGGGTGGCTAGGGCGCGGGCTTTTGCCAAAAAACTCAGTGATGCTCCCCTAGCAATTATTGATAAACGCCGGCAAACCCATAATGTGGCGGAAGTGATGAACTTGATCGGCGATGTTAAGGATAAAACGGCGGTTTTAGTCGATGATATGATCGATACGGCCGGTACGATCGCTCAAGGGGCGCAGTTACTGAAAGCCAAGGGGGCGCGACAGGTTTATGCTTGTGCCACCCATCCGGTTTTTTCTGGCCCTGCGATCGAGCGTTTATCTAGTGGCATAGTCGAGGAGGTGATCGTTACTAACACGATTCCCGTCCCACAAGAACATTTTTTCCCGCAACTGAAAGTCTTGCCGGTTGCCCCGATTCTGGGTGAGGCCATATGGCGCATCCATGAGGACAATTCCGTGAGTAATATGTTCAAATAGATGGCCGAATCCCCCTAAAACTAGGGGGAATTTTTATATTTAGCCCTTTTCTGTGGAAATGGGGTGGGTTAATGGCATTATCAACCACTCCATCTCGCGGAGAGAGGGGGAAGGTGTAGAGAGAGAATCGATCGGAAAATTAAATATAGCAATTCTTAAACTTCACTGGTTATTTCACAGTCTTGCCGTACAATGGAGATGCAGAACAGTTCTTCCGATAGTTATTGTGTTCTATTAGCTAAAAACGCTTAATATAGGAGATAAATAGCCTAAAATGTCCAAAGTGGTCGGTATTAACAATCCACTGATCGATCCAACTCCTCCAGAGGTTCACTTAACTAATGCACCTCTAGTGTGTGTGCTTGGACAAGTACGGTTCCCACAAATTCTGGCCGTTGAGGATAAGAAATTTGTGACTCCATTTCAGGAAGCTATTAGAACAAAGTATCCTAAGTTACGGCAGGAACGAACTTATCAATTAACTTTTGATAATCAAGAAAAAGATGCCGTCAGATCTCAAGCTGAGGCTATCTGGCGATTTACAGATGCCAATAATCATTGGCGAGTCTCATTAGCATCTAATTTTGTAGCCTTAGACACATCAAAGTATGTCAGTCGTCAGGACTTTTTAGAGCGAATGAGAGAAGTTTTAACTGCGGTTAATGAACATATTCAACCCAACCTTGTTGAGCGAATCGGTATTAGATATGTTGATCGTATTGAGGGTATTGATGTAGAGAATATTTCTAATTTAGTCAGATCAGAACTGATAAATATTACAGCGTCAACATTTCAAGAACATATTCTTCAAAGTTATAATGAATCTCTGTTTCAGTTACCTGATACCAAAGAGACACTTTTAGCACGATGGGGATTGATTCCGGGTAACACTACTTTTGATCCAAATGTCTTTGAACCAATTGATCAACCGAGTTGGTTTCTTGATTTAGATATGTCTATTTCAGAGAATCAAGAATTTGACGTTGAAAAAATTTTAGACGATACAAAACGATTTTCTGAAAGAATTTATACTTTTTTTAGATGGTCAGTAACCGAAGAATTTCTAAGACGCTTTGGAGGTGAACAATGAGTAACTTAGTGATTGAACGTTCAAATACTTTTAGATCAATCAATCCTCAAAAACGATTTAGAATGTTTGCTGGTATGGCGGAATCCAGTACCATTAGCTCTGGTAATCTTGCCACTCAAAAGTTACTAGCGATTTCAGAAAGAACTAATAGCGGAATAGTTATTCCGAAGCACAATCCTCATCTTTTTCAAGATAGTCAAAAAGCGATTAATGAACTAAGAAAAACCAGTGGACTGACCTGGGAGCAAGTTGCCAAACTATTTAATGTTTCACGTCGAAGCATTCATTTTTGGGCAAGTGGACAGCCTCTAGCTAGTGACAATGAGGAGAAATTAAATAGATTACTGGGAGTGATTAGATATATTGATCGAGGAAGTGCAAGTCTTAACCGTAAGTTATTATTGAATCCTAATGCTGATGGGGAACTGCCTTTAGACCAATTAATATCAGGAGAATATGATAAAGTAAGAGAGAATCTTGGGCGTGGTAATCCACCCAAAAGACCGCAATTAACACCCTTGTCTGAGGAGGAGAGTGAGCTTCGTAGGCCTTTACCACCGGAGATATTAATTGATGCTTTACAAGATTCTATTCATCATGATGTTGGACGTTCTAGACCTGCTAAAACATTGAGGAGTGGTCAAAATCGCAGTGGAAAGCAAACAGATTGATCTCATTAACAATGAGTTACAAAAATGGTGTCAAGGGGATTTTGTTTTAGGAGAACAGTGGTTTGTTCATCGATTTAATCCTCAATTTCCTCTTACACCTGATTCTGCAAACTGGCAAGATGCTGAAGAAAATGATCTTGTAGAATCGGAAGTAAAAGGTCTAGTTGTTGTTACACAAACTTGCGATATTGTCCGTTCTTGTTGTGAACGTCCTTTTTTAGAAGTTGTTCCTCTGGTAGAAATTGAAGCTGAACAAATTAGTGAGATAAAAAAAGGCAGACGACCTCAATACGCTTACATTGAAGGAGTTGCCAAACTAAACTTAGTAGCTGATCTCGATAGGGTAATGACAGTCGAAAAAGCATTAATCTTACAATGGAATCGTCAACAGGGTTGTGTAACTGATCAAGAAAAAAGACTCTTAAGACAAGCGATAGCAAGAAAAAGAATCCGTTTTGCTTTTCCAGATGATTTTGTTCAATTTGTCAGTAAACTTCAAAAACGGATGCAAGATAAGCATACTAAACAAAGTGATGAAGGGGAAGCCTTACGAGCTTTGCGAGAAATTAGAGTTAGTGCAAGACCTTCGTGGAATGATGAAAATCCTGAACTTATGTTTTATTTTATTCGTGAAGAAGAACAAGAGAACTATAATGGCATTGGATGGGACAAATGGCTAGACAAGTGGTTAAATTTATTACCTAAATCTGGACGTTTTCAGTCTGATGGTTTAGTAGTAAGCTTAGAAGATATGACCGCAAAAGATTATATTGAGAGTGATCAACTGGATCTTGATCATTTGTCTATGGCCCAAAGCAATATTGAAAATTTAGATTTATAGAAAACTAGAATTAAAACAATTTTCCAAATATTGTCGCAATTCTGATACTGGTCAGATACAAAGTCTCCAGTTTTAGGGAAGAGGGAGAAACAAGCTGATGGCTAAAAAACTGATAACTGATATTAGTTACTGTACCTCATAATACTGAAAAATCTCTAGTCGTTTCGATCGCGATTGAGAAGACCAATATTAGACCAGTGGAGACTTTCACCGGTCGAGAATGTCTAGAATTTATTGAGAATGACTAAATTTTCTTGACATTAATTCTGATTTGTGGCAGCGTCGGGGTTGTCAAGTCCTCCCAGACGATTGAAGGGCCAAAAACGCACCACGGCGCGACCGATTAAGTTTTCCCGGGGAACGAAGCCCCAAGCGTGGGAATCATAACTATTATTGCGATTATCGCCCAAAACCAGATATTGATCGGGGGGAACTGTCACCGGTCCGTAAGCATAATTAGGTTCTTCGGCGATATACTTTTCCGCTAAAACTTTACCGTTGACGTAAACTAGACCGTTTTTGACTTCCACCTTATCCCCCGGCAGTCCAATCACCCGTTTAATAAAAGCATCCTGAAAATTTTGAGCTTTGAGAGCGGCTGTCGGACTAAAAACCACTATATCACCCCGTTCTGGCTTATGAAAATGATAGCTAACTTTCTCGATAATTAGGCGATCGTTAATCTGGAGAGTAGGTTCCATGGAAGAAGAGGGAATATAACGGGCCTCGGCCACAAAAGTGCGGATGCCAAAGGCCAAAATTCCAGCCGTGACAATGGTTTTAACTGCTTCTAGCCAAGGATTTTCTTGGGGTACGGGAGGGGGAGAAGGTTTTTCGGATTTATGGTTCAAGCTTTCAGCCATAGAATTTTAACTTTTGAGAAGGATTAAGCCAATGCGCTCTTTAATTTTCTAGTTTAGTGATATTAGCAGCCTAGATAATATTTTAAGACAATCTCCCTACATCTACCGGATCACTGTTAATTTGTCAAGTCCGCATTCTGCTGCCGGAAGGGGAATTTCCTCGTGGGGTAGAAAACGGTAAGATTAGTCTATCAAAAAGGACAGTTTTTCGCCGCTATTAAAGGCAAAGCTTGAGAATTCGATGATTAGACTGCTATCTCCCTTAAAAGTCGCTTCTACATCATACTAAATCCGTTGAGTAACGCACAGAAAACGGGTTTCTCGGAGAAACCCGTTTTCTGCTCATGCAAAAGGTAAAAGGGGTCATAAATAATCAGTTTTTAATAACCGGATTTAGTATCACTACTCAGAGTCTATGTTTGCACAAATTCCCGAATGATCAATTGGAAACTTGGATATTATTTTAGCAAAGCGGCTTGACTTAGATATATGTATATGTTTGCACAAATTCCCGAACGCTCGATGCACTATCTGCGATGGGTTCTGACCATCGCTTGGTTAATTCTGATATTTTCTCTATTTTTTGACCCTATTTCGGCAAAATTAACCGATTCTAATAATCTTTCTAGTCCCCTGAGAGTTGATCCCGATCTGTGCATTAAAGTGCAGGGAGTTTGCTTACCCCAATCCTCCTATCAGTTAGGTGCGCCGATTTTTTGGGGAATAGTGGTTCCCAGTGGCATTTTTATCTTATTAGTATTCGGTCACGAACTCTGGCGGCGTATCTGTCCTTTATCCTTTCTTTCTCAAATACCGCGCGCTTTGGGTAAACAGCGTCAGAAAAAACAGACCGATAAATCGGGGAAAGTCCGCTCTGAAATCTATAAAGTGCCGAAAAACTCTTGGTTAGCCCAGAATTATCTCTATCTACAATTTAGTCTGTTATTTTTGGGTTTATGCGGACGGATTCTCTTTTATAATTCCGATCGCTTAGTACTGGGTAGCTTTTTAATCTTTACTATTCTAGCGGCGATCTTTGTGGGTTACTGGTATGGCGGCAAATCTTGGTGTAACTATTTCTGTCCCATGAGTCCAGTTCAAAAGATTTACGGTGAACCAAGGGGTTTACTCAATAGTACCGCTCACGAAGACAGTCGCGGTGGGATTACTCAATCTATGTGTCGCATTGTCCATGAAGATGGTAGCGAACAAAGTGCCTGTGTTGCCTGTCAGAGTCCCTGTATCGATATCGATGCGGAAAGGTCCTATTGGGATGGGATTAATAACAGCGATCGCCAATGGCTTTATTACGGTTATTTTGGCTTAGTTTTTGGCTATTTTATCTATTATTACCTTTATGCTGGCAATTGGGACTATTATTTCTCTGGAGCTTGGGCGCACGACGAAAATCAGCTAGAATCCCTCCTTAAACCTGGTTTTTATCTTGCGGGTAATCAGATTCCGATTCCGAAGTTGGTAGCTGTTCCCTTAACTTTGGCAATCTGCACTTTTTTGGGTTACTTTCTCGGTAAAAAAGTTGAAAATGCCTATAAAGTCTATAGAATTCGCAAAAAGTCGCCTTTAACTACAGAAATTATCCGTCATCGAGTCTTTACTGTCGGAACTTTTCTGATTTTCAATTTCTTCTTTATTTTCGGTGGTCGTCCTTTTATTAATCTTTTGCCAAAATTTTGGCATTATTTCGCTAGTATTTTACTGGCGGTTTTGAGTAGTTTATGGTTATATCGCACCTGGACAAGGGATCCGGGTCGTTACCAACGGGAAGGACTAGCGGGAAGATTGCGTAAACAGTTGGGTAAACTGGGTCTCGATACAGCTAAATATCTCGATGGGCGATCGCTGGAAGCTTTGCAGGCGGATGAGGTGTATGTCTTGGCCAAGATACTGCCGGATTTCACCCACCAGAAGCGTTTAAAAGCCTATAAAGCGGTGTTAAAAGAGGCTTTGGAGGAGGGATATACTGACTTCGGCCACAGCCTTGAAATCCTGCAACAAATGCGCCTAGAGTTGACGATTACCGAGGCAGAACATCAGGCAATTCTAACGGAGTTGGGTGTGGAATCGGCCGAACTTCTCGATCCGGAAAAGCAGTATAGTCGCGAGGATTGGTTACGTTTGCAGAGTTATCGCGATGCTTTGTTAGAAAGTCTCTTGGTGACTTGGAAAAAAGACCCCGATCGCCAGGTGGGGTCGGAATTGCTGGAAGTGTTAACCGGTAAGAGTTCCAGGGAGGCGATCGAGCATTTATTGACGGAATTGCCGGCCGCGGAAACGGAAACTGTCGAGTCTTTGCGTCGCCAGTACGGAGTTACTGGTCAGGAGGAGGAAACGATTCTCCATCGTCCTCTGGCCCATCAATTATGGCAAAATATCGCCCGCGCTTTTCAGGTCTTCGATCGTCTATCTTTTAGTAGTGACAGCGATCGTGAGCAACAGGAAAGAATTTTATTGGAAAGATTCCAGCTATTCGATAGTGATAGCTCCGGACAAATTAGCCTTGAGGAGTTAAAAGCTTGTCTTCAGGCGATCGAACCGGGGGTGACAGACAAGGAAATCGAAGCTATGTTACAGCAGGCCGATACCAGTCGCGACAATCAGATTAGTTTTCAGGAATTTCGCGACCTACTGCACCAATTCCACAAGTAAACTGTCTTCAACTAAGGAGTCTTTATTTTCCCCGACTCCTTTAATTCTTTAAAAAAATAGCTGTTCGCAGGCAGGCACGGATTTCCATTATACTAGAAAGTATAAGTCAAGTTGAGGGATTTTGTCAAGCTTTTTTAAGCAACTTTTTTCTATTTGTCCATCTACACTTCACAATAAACCGCGATAACGGATAAAAACGAGGATTACTGCCCAGGAACCTAAAGCTACTTTAACGGCGACTAAAATGTTTAGTATCGGTAAAATGCCGCCACTAAATAGCGCCCCTAATTCCCCGTGGGGTAACTCAAATCCTGAGAGAGTAATGGCGGCTAAAACAATAAAAACTAAGACGGAAATTTTCTCCCATGTTGCCGCTTGCCAACGGCGATAAATTGCTTGCATCCATTCGGGAGACGAGGTAATTGCTATTAAACCAATTGCCGTACCTCCGGCGACTCCGGCGGCAAAACCTCCCCCCGGACTTAAATGGCCGCGGATAGCTAATTCAATGCCCACTAAAGCGGCAATTGTTGACCCCAAACGGGCTAAAATAATTGAAGGTTGGTCAGTAAATTGATGGATTTTACTGGCGGGTTTTTCGGTGGCTAAAAGAAAATTTGCTCCCATAATCGCAATGGTAAAAACAACCACTTCATAGATGGTATCGTAGAGACGATTACGAAAAATAACCACCGAAACCGCATTAGGAACACCGCCGTCGCGCACCAGCGATTCAACAATTTCTAAGGATGATATAGAGGAAGCAGTATTGGGAATAATTACCATTTTGATAGCGAAGGCAATGGCGGCTAGAGTATAAATCCATTTCATTAGTGTTTCTCCTCTAATTTGGGGGTTTCAATACAGGTTAAAATCGTGTTGGCTGCCGTTAATTCATTTTTAAAAATATCGTAGAGATAGGGTAATCTAATTGTGGTTTCGTAGGGGATGGTTTCTGGATTGTCTTGACGGATACAGACGGCATGAACCTCTTTATCAATAAGTGCCTGTTGCAAAGCTTGCCTGTCACTGTAGGCAACTAATTCTAAACGCATAAAACGCTTACTTAAAACCGTTTGTAGTTGAGTTTTTAACTGTTCTAAAACTGTATCGGTTTCCTCGGCAATTACTCCTAAACGCATCACTAAAGAGGAACGAATCGCCACCGCGTAGAGAGTTACGGCTAACATGGTTCCCATCAAAGCTTCGGTTAAAGATACATCTGCTGCCCCTAATAAAGCATAAACTAAAGCGGCTATTGCCCCTAAAACTCCACGAATTACTAAAGCTTGGTAGGGATTGGATTGTAACATCACCATCGCCGCAGTTAAAGGCAAGAGGGCAACAATAACATAGAGATAACTTTCATTCATCTTTAATTTTACTCTCGATCGCTAGAAGTATAAGCTAAAACGTAGCCTAACATGGTGTTCCAAATTGCTAGGGAAATTATTGCCAATAATAATAAAGGCCAATTTTGGGGAACTTTCAAAAGTAGCCCGAAAATAATCGCCATGGAACCCAAAGTATCAGCGACAGATAGACCGTGTAATTTATATAATACCGAGCGCTTGTCTAAAAGATGCGCCGTTCCCCAAAACCAGAAAAAAACTCCGATAGCGATGCAGATATAACTCAAAATGTCAATCATGATTCGTTCAATCGTTTAAGAATTTGTGCTAATAACATAAAGCCAGCATTACCGACACTGAGAATAATCACTGCTACCACTCCAATCATCCAATCATCCCGCAGAACTGAAACTACTAGAATAATAATCGATGATTTACTGGAAGCACTGGCAAAGGCGGCCATTTTTTGCCAGATGTCATCATTTTTGGCCACTTCATAAAGGGGAATTAATAAAGCGACAATCATGGCAATGAGAACAATATTCATCCCTGGTTACTCCGTTTAATTAGATGAACTTCATAACCCTCATTTTCCTTGTATTCGGTGACGATAGTTTTCGGGGTAAAAGTAATGAGAAATATATCCCAAAAAGCTAATCTGGGTGAACGTTTACCCGACATTCTCTCGAAAATAATTTCTTCTTCTTTGTGGGGACGAAAGATGATTTCAAACGCTTCCTTATAAGCTTGGGGAATAGCCATAAAGACTTTAATTATTACCTTTAACCAATCGCCTAAAGTTTCGCTAGAGGCGAAATTACGGGGCAAAAGAAAAGCAATAGCAACCCCGATCATAATATTAGCGGGGGTAAAATTAGCGGTGAGCAAAAACCACATAGTTAAACGCAGAATTATATGTCCAATCATGCTAAGACCATCCAAAATAATAGAACTAACATTATACTCATCATCCCGACGAGATTATCAAATTGTTCCAAGGCTCGCGATAATTTTAGGGATAACTTTTTGAAAACTCCCAGATATAACCACCACCCGGCACCGATGACGGCTAAAGCTTTGATAATATTGGGTAGATTATAAGCTTCAACATAGACGGCATTGGATAAAAATAGGGCGGCAAGGAGTAGAATTACTGCTATCCAGAAACCGATAGTTAGCTTCTGTTTACTTTCGCCACCCGCGTGGGGTAAAAAGATAAATTTAGCAAAGGAAATCGCCGTCCCCACAGCCACAAGATTGATTATAATTTCTTGCCAGGGGACTAAATTTTTCATCGTTAACGCTTTTGCCCCAAAACCAGATAATAGGGGGAATCCAGAGATAGAAAAACTAGCAACCACTAGGGCAATCCAGAGAGAATTAGGGATCGATTGTTGCTGTAATTCTTTAAAATTGCGACTGGGTAAAACTCCCGCTAACAGAAATAGGCAAGATTTAACTAAACCGTGGGTAAGGGTATAAAAACCACTGACTACCGGGGCGGCTAAAATAAAACCTAACTGGGAAATAGTATGGAAGGCTAACATCCGCTTGCTATCCTTTTCAAACACTGCGTATGACACGCCAAAAATCGCCGTTAGCACCCCGAAAAGCCGAATTAGGACATCCAAATCCCCTAGGATTAAAGCACAGCGCAGGAGGGGAAAAATGCCAGCTTTTACCACCACCCCCGACATCAGCGCCGAGACAGAGGTTTCCGATTCCGAGTGTGTCATCGGTAGCCATAACCCCGAGACAAAGATTCCCCCTTTGACTAATAATCCCATGAAGATTAAAGCCAAGGCTTCGGGAGGTGCGCCCTTTAAACCGTCAAAAGCAAAGGAATTATTGGCTTTATAGACTAAAACCGCGCCGATTAGGTAAAATAACATCGCCACATTGCTGATAAACAGATAACGCAGGGCAACCCAGAGAGAGCGATCGCTGCGAGGATAGGCAATCATCAGAAAAGCGGCAATACTAATTACTTCTAAGGCAACGTAAACGCTAATAAAATCCTCACAGACGAAGACAGAATTAATGCTGCCGTGGAGAATGATAGCTTGGGCGTAAAAAAAGGCGGTTTTGCTACTTTCCCAGTTATAAAAAATAACTGCCATCGTCACCAGGGCATTAGTGAGGATAAAATAGGCACTTAACTGATCGGCTACCAGTTTCACGCCATAATTATCCAGTAGGTTGAGGGTTATGGGGGAGGATTGGCTAAATAGAAGGAGAGAATAGGAAAGAGAGATAATAGTGGTGGCGAGAGCCAGATATTTGTCTAATCGCGGCAATAAATAGATGATAAAGCCGATCAAAAAGGGTAAACTTATCCAAGCGATCGTTAAAGTATTCATGGTGTGTTATTTTTTTCTATCTCGCTGCTGTCGAGGGTGGGGTTATCTTTGGCTAATTTCATTACTCCCACCAGCATTAACGCCTGAATGGAAAAACCGATGACGATCGCTGTTAAAATCACTGCTTGGGGTACAGGATCGGCGTAATTTTGCTGTTTAACTGTACTGAGGATGGGAGTAAATAAACCGTCACGGGAAGAAATCACCACATAGTAGGCGATAACGCCCGTACTCATGACATCCATGGCGATAATCTTCATGATTAAGTTTTTTTTCAGGAATGTTCCTAAAAATCCGCACAAAACGGTGGCGAATACAAACAACTCTAGGAGGGGAATCGTCACTGGGCTTCTTGATTAGATTTGGTTATGAGTCAAAATATTTCTTCTAATTATCCTCGATCGAGTCCTATTTATCAAAAAATTCTCAAGATTATGGGGGGAATTTTCGGACGGTCAATAGATTGTTTTAGATCTATAATTATTATTGAAAAAAATAAAAGCAAGCGGTTTCGCTTTAATAATGTAGATCTTGCCAGGGAGCGCAATCATTAATGTTTTGACAATCTTTGATATTTTTGGTGGCAATAATAACCCGACGACTGGGATATTTTTCTTTGATTAGAGTCCAGAATTACAATCACTCTTTTAATCCCATCCCTTAACTTTTCTCAGATTTTCTAACTGTTCTAAGCGAGATTTTGCCCATGACATATCCAGTTAATTTTTCTGGATATTCTGTATTGGCTGGGTTTGCTGTCGATTAAGCTGTCACCATTTGAGATTTGATATCGGGTGCTGCTGGCTCAAAATGCAACACCATGATTTGCTCTGGACGCAACCCGACGGATTCATAAGTGCGTCCATCACGATCGCTAAATTCCACCTCAAATGCTGTACCATTAGCTAACAGTTCAACCACTGTCCCAACTTGTCCACGCTGGAGATTATATTCAGGAAGGTCAATGGTTAAGGCTATGACATCTAGCAATTTAGGTGTATTATTTGACATTTCTGATCACCTCTAAGCACTACAGGGGGTAGCAGGTTGTTAACCTTGGAATCTCCGAACCATGCTCAATGATCCAGCCACTCCGAAGGGTTGCACTTCTATTTTGCCACTCAATCGTAAAATCTAGTGTATAGCGTTGCCCAAACTCATCCTGTCTGCCCAATCGAACCTCTTGAGTTTGAATAACTTCAAGCAAAATTTGGCGTAATTCTTCAGCGTTATCAGCAGTCATACCAAGGCACGATAAAAACAGTCTTGCTTTGTGTTTGCCATCGCTATGTTCTCGATTGAGGCAGTAGTCGCGAAGTTTACGAATATCAACGACTGCGTTCTTTAGATTGGGAAGGAGCATGGAAAAGCTGACATGGATGAGCAGTCCTTAGTTTATTTCAAGTTTTGTGGTGCAGACTGACTTTAACGAAGAAACAATAAAACTATAAGTTAAACTCGATCGCGATGACGGCGATCAGCGATAAAAGACTCCACCAATTTAACATCTTCGACACTACCGATCACTAAAGGTGTGCGGTAGTGTAATTTATCGGGAACGATATCTAAAAGATTTGTCACCCCATCACTAGCTTTACCTCCTGCCTGTTCAATTAAAAAAGCAAGGGGGGCAGTTTCATAAATTAAGCGCAATTTTCCCTGGGGATTTTTAACAGTACCCGGATAGAGAAAAACACCACCCTGCATTAAAATTCGATGGATATCTCCCACTAATGCCCCACTGTAACGGGCTGTGTAACCATCATGACGGTGGACATAACGAGTATAGTCGCGAATCGCCTCATCCCACTGCCAAAAATTGCCCTCATTGGTACTATAAATCGGACCATGGTCGGGGATAATAATATTCTCTTGGGCAAGGATAAATTCCCCTAAACTGGGGTCAAGGACAAAGGCATGAACACCGCGACCGATCGAGTAAACTAAAATAGTCGATGGTCCGTAGAGAATATAACCGGCGGCGATTTGTTGACGACCATTTTGCAGTAAATCCCGCGCTTCTCCGTCTAAATCATTGTCTTCCTGTTGACGGATGGCAAAAATCGAACCCACATTTAGGTTAATATCCACATTGGAAGAACCATCGATCGGGTCGTAGAGTAGGGTATAGCGACCGATGGGACAGTTTTCTGGGATATAATAGGGTTTATCCATTTCCTCGGAAGCAAGACGGCAAACTAAACCACTTTGCTTAAAAACCGAGATAAATACTTCATTGGCAAAAACGTCCATTTTCTTGACTGATTCTCCTTGGACGTTGGTTTCTCCGGTAAAACCTAGCACATCCGCCATTAATCCCGCTTTACTGAGACGACGGGCAATTAATTTCCCCGCTAGGGCAATCCGACTCATAATTGCGCTTAAATCCTGCGCGTCGGGGGAAAAGCTTTGTAGTTGTTGCAGGACGTGACGGGAGAGGGTGGTACAATCTCGATCGAGGCTATGTTCGGGGATAGAAAAGGGAATATTGCTAACCATAACTGTAATTGCCAGTAATAAAGTAAAAAAGGGAAACCCGTCTAGTCTCAATTGTGACTATGATTTGATCCTAGCCAAGATTTTCCCTATTGTTGGCCAATTTTTAGATCAGTTTTAGAGTTGGCTAATTTTTCCCCCATTGATCATTAAATTTTGGTCAATAAGTAGCTGTTTATAATTAAATTGAAGATAAATTTTGGGTTCGATCCCCCGTTAATCCTAGGGTTGATTCAAGGTAAGGTTGATTCAAGGTAGGGTTGATTCATGAATCAACCCTACCCTTGATAAGGGGGGTGTCTGACAGTTTTTAACACCTAACTACTTACTTGCCATCTAACTTTAAGTCGATGGGGATACACCGGGCAAGCGTTTATATTTCAAGTAATAGGCAAAAACTGTTATTACAACAATAATTATTGTGCCGATACCTAAATAGTTAGGAACCCAAAAAGCCGCCGCAATGGTGTTAATTTCTCCCGGTTTTAAATGCCAAATTAACTGATTATCAACTTGTTCTACCGAGGGATTTAATCCTGAGTCATCTTCAATATTTTGACCAGCGAAGGAAGTCTTTAAAGCGAAGTCGATATCAACTAAGGAACCGGGGCTAATGATAATATTTCCCTGTTCGGAAAGTACACCCAAAGCCCGCAAATCAACGGTTAATTTTAAGTTTTTCTGGTTCAAAAAGAACCAATCTTGTTCTGTAACTGCCAGTTTTGAATCTAGTTGCAGTAACTTTATATCATCAGTATTAGGGGAATTTGTGATTTTAAAGGAAGAACTAGGATCAAAAAATTGATTGAATTTTTCCTCTAATTCCTGACTATTACTAAAGGGAATAGTGACAATTATTTCTCGTTCGGAAATATGATCGGTTTTCCCCTTAAGTAATTTTGCCCTCTGTTCGATACTATTTAACCATTTAGTGGCTTCGGTTTGACTGAGACTGGTTAAACGTTGTCCGAGGGTGATATGTTGAATAATTTCCCCGTGGTGTTGGTGGGGAAAATTAATGCCCACATCGTAACGGACACAGCCAGTTAAAAAGAGAAAAATACTGCATAAAAAGGGCAGAATAAAGCGGTTTTTCCCGATTTTTTCGGTGGTTGGTTGATTCATAATTAATCTTCTTCTAAGTCGTCATAACTTGCTGAACTGCCACCGCTAACCGTAACTAGATCGATTTGCTGACGATAATAGTCTACATCTTTTACCTCCACTTCTACCTCATCACCGAGACGATAGGCAACGCGATTTTTCCGTCCTACCAAACAGCTATGACGGGCGCGATATTCGTACCAATCATCCTTGAGAGAAGAAACATGGACCAACCCTTCCACTAATAAATCGGAAATTTCCACGAAGAAACCATAGGATTGTACACCGGTAATTAAGCCGCGAAAAACTTGACCCATTTTTTCTTTCATTTTCTCGGCTTTTTTCAATCCTTCTAGGTCTTTTTCGGCATCTTCAGCAATTTTTGAGCGATCATTGAGATGGGAAACAATTAGATGGCTTTCTTCTTCTAACTCCTCCTGAATTTGACTTGGGAGAATATTCCAATGAATCTGTCCATGACAGCTATTACTGCCCAAATTAACCCCGACTTTGACGATTTTGCTGCGGCGATCTTTCCCCTCAGTTAATAGGAGTTTTAACACCCGTTGTACCCAAAGATCGGCATATCTTTGTAGGGGGGAGAGACAGTGGGTATAATTGCTAGGATAGGCCAAACCAAAATGGGGCAGAGGATGGCTGCTATATCTAACTAATTTGAGAGTTTCTTGCAGGAGATAATTGAGGACTTTCACCGATGAGGAAGCGGAAAAAGTGCGGGTGAGATTTTGATAGTCATTGGGTTTAATCTCCTCCTCGGCAGTTAAATTTAATTCTGCCCCTAAATTATTGGCCAATTTGAGTAAATCCTCCAATTCATCCCAATCCGGTTCCGATTGTCCACAGTAGATACAGGGCAATTTTAAGGCCTGTAAATGTTCAGCGACAACTTTGCCGGCTAAAATCGCCACTTCTGTCAGTAAAGAACGGGCTGGTAAATTATTAGAAGCGAGAACAGTCCCCCCCCGTCCTTCGTCTTTGTAGGGAGAGATTTTGTCTAATTGAATATCAAAACTACCCCGCTGCAGACGTTGGGATTTTAGGGTGGGGCAAACGCTGAAAAATAAATCTTTCAGGGTTTCAACGGTATCGGTGGGGGCAGCTGCGCTATCTTCTTCACTGAGCAGATCGCGCACCTGTTGATAGGTAAAATGTTGATCCACTTGGATGAGGCTGCGGGTGATTTCGTACTCCACTAGATCCCCCTTGTCATCGAGGGTGACGAGGATAGAAATAGCGGGGCGCTGTTCTTGGGGTGACAGGGAACAACGACTGGTAACGGCAGCCGGGACTAATGGCAGCACTTTTTCGCCTAAATAGACGGCGGTTCCCCGTTTTTTGGCAACTTTATCCAATAATCCGCCCCGTTCAATGTAACGAGTGACATCGCTGATATGAATGGCGACTTGCCAGCGATTTTGGTTGATTTTCTCTAAAGAAAAGGCATTTTCAATGATCGGGGGATAATCCAGGGGGGTGTCATCTTCGATGGTAAAAGTGAAGAGTGGGGTTAAATCTCGCAGTTGTTCTTTTTCGCCACTATCGAAGAAATCTGCTAAATTATCGGCAATTTCGAGGGCTTCTGGCGGAAAATTATGGGGTAGATCGTGTTTACAGGAGACGATATCCGTGTCGGCAGCGGCCTCGGCCGTGGAACCGAGAACACGAGTAACTTTACCGATGGGAGGCATTTCCCCTAGGGGATAACGGAGGACGGAAACATGAACGAGGTGATCGATGTTTTCTAGGAGATTTTGACCGTTTTCGAGGAGATTAAGGGTAAATTTCAGGCGATCATCCAGGGGAACCGCCACAAACCGCTCATTTTCCTGTTTTACTTGCGCTAGAAGCGAAGGATTAGCCCGTTCGAGAATTAATCTCACCTCTCCCTCCGGGGAACGACGACGGGTCCCCTCGCGGATGATTTTGACTAAAACTCGATCGCCATTCCAAGCGTTACTTAGATGATTTTTCGAGACGTAGATGTCATCAGCATCTTCGATATCTTGGATAGCAAAGCAAAATTCTTTACTGGAACAGCGCAGCTTTGCTTCTACGATATTTTCCTCGATCACACGACGATAGCGCCCCCGTTCTTTGACAACCATTCCCAGACGTTCCAAAGCATCGAGAATCACTTGCAATTTTTCGCAGCTTTCGGGATCGTCTTCGCAGCCTAGTTTTTTTTCGAGAATTTTACCCGTAGCTAATTTATCATCACTAAGATGAGAGAGGAGTGTGGCGATCGAGAAGTCCATCTAACAATAATCCTTACTTACAAGACACTGACGGAATGGTGGACAATTAAGTTTAAATACTTATATAATGAGAGGATTGATTTAAACCATTGACTCGAGAGATTATCTCTATCGGGCTAATTGCGATCGCTGGTGGTGACAGTGAAGGTAAACTGACCAAGCATCGAACACCCGAACCTACCCTGAGAATTATCGAAGCCTTCGTTAGTATAAGCCAATAGCGAACACCGGCAAACTTTTCGGCGATCGCTCGTCTTTCTGGCAGAAGTTTCAGCCTAGTAGAATCTTGTTGCTGTGGGCAAGGCTAATCCTAGGACTGAAAATTTTATCTAACCTTTAATCTTAGCAAGAACTTGCTACATTTTTCCAGAATTGCGATAGAGTATTCTAATATAAGTACAAAAGAACTCGAAAAAGTCACCATGTTGCAAAAGTTACGCCAACGTTACCCCCAAGTTGCCCTGATTAGCGAGTTAGTTCAAATCGATCACGGCAAGTATATTGTGAAAGCGATCGTCGAAATTGAGGGAAAAACGGTCGTTACAGGTTTAGCTGCGGCAGATACGGTGGAAATCGCCGAAGATAGAGCCAGAGAACGGGCTTTACTGCTTTTAGAGGCTGAAAGCACCCCCGATCTCCAGCTTGTGGAAAAAGTCAGCCCCAATAATATTTCTCTACCAGAAGATTTACCTAAACCCGTCGCTAGTGCCAAAAAATCGACCAAAACGCCTAAAGTCACTGAAATACCTCGTCCTGAAGCTAAAATTGAACCGGAATTACCCCAAGTTCAGGATATTCCCCCGGCTAAAATTGAACTGGAATTACCCCAAGTTCAGGATATTCCCCCGGCTAAAATTGAACTGGAATTACCCCAAGTTCAGGATATTCCTTTACCGGAACCAGAGCCTTTATTATTAGAAATGGAAACCGATAATTACTCCTTATTATCAGAATTGCCAGAAGAAGCGAGTTTAACTGAAGAAGAACCCCCGGCACCGGAACCAGTTGTTGTTATTCCCGAAGAAATCGATTATTCAGTGCTTAAAACTAAAATTGATGTGGAGATGAAACGATTAGCTTGGACTACAGAAAAAGGTCGGGAATACCTGATTTCTAGCTATGGCAAAAAGTCACGTTTACTGCTAACTAACGAGGAGTTATTAGAATTCTATAACTACTTATCTAGTATCAGTGCCTAATCACTAAACCTGCTGCATAAATCAAAAATCTTCCGTTAAGTGAGGAGTCTCCGAGCCAGTATTCTCCGAGTCAGGAGAAGCAGAAAGAAATAGATTATTTTCTAGCAGTAGAAAAGCGATCTTTTTCTGGAAAATGCGATTAAAAACTCACTTTTGCGGGAGATATAATAAAAAAGGAAGCTATTAGCTGCCAGTCTTTTTCTCCCTATCTCACTGATAACTGATAACTGATAACTGATAACTGATAACTGATAACTGATAACTGATAACTGATAACTGATAACTGATAACTGATAACTGATAACTGATAACTGATAACTGATAA
>NZ_JACJQV010000204.1 GCF_014696875.1 Microcystis wesenbergii FACHB-1317
ATATTAGCTATGTACACTGGTTCCGGAGGATTGTCTATTCAATTTAAAATTTGATGTTATAGGGGTATTATGCTTGTCAATGTAAAGTTTTATTACAGGATTCAACGTTTCTGGGTTCCATCCCTTATAATCCCCGTCCATTGCATAACACAAACCGAAGAGCCGTTATTGCGTGGTTATCTGTAAAAGGTAATTCATATAAATTGCTAACTTAAGCTATAGTCTAATAAATTCAATTGCAAAAGCGGGGAAATCTGTTGCGCTTGCGAGGTGTTTCTGAGATTTCGGCAGCTACAGGGGAAACTAACGCCCCAACCGATTATGTAACCTATCTGATCGAGAAGCATCAGTAATGGGAGTTCTGATTGATACCAATGTCATTCTTGATTTTCTACAAGAACGAGAGCTATTTGTGGAAAAAGCAGCAAGATTATTTGAGCGTATTGATGCTGGGGAAATTCAGGGATTTATCGCATCAACGACAATAACTAACATTAGTGGATAGAATGCACAAAATTAGCATTCAGGTCTTGATTCAGCAACGCCTTTGACACTGGCAATGATTTGTCCGATGTCTTGAGGAGTGGCACCTGTTGCCAACAGCGATGGGATAAGCAATTCCAGTGAAACTGACGGATCGCCATTTTCAGCTTTGGCAATCCGAGGTTGACTAGAGCCGATTTTATTGGCCAGTTCACTTTGAGTCATTATCTTCTGCCGCTGAATTTTCAAACTTTTGCTAAGAGCTAGTTTGATTTCAACAAGGATAATCTCTTCGGGCGTTAACTCTAAAAAGTCGGAAACGGTTCCGATTTTCCAGCCTTTTGATTCCAAAAGCCCTTTTTTAGTCTCTTCCATCCTCTTATTCCTGCTGATCAGTATCGTATTTACTCAAGCGTTTCTTACAAACCTCAATTACACTTTTGGGTGTTGCTCTTGTTGTCTTATTAAACACCTCAATAATCAAGATTGCATCTTCATCAATTCGATAAATAATCCTCCAATTTTTATCGACGTCTCTAATGCGTAGCTCATGACAATGATAGCCTACACTTGGCATAGGACGCGAATGTGGCAAACCAAGGGGTTCGCCTTCCTGTAGTTGCCTGAGTAAGACACCTGCTTCGATCCGTGCTTCTAAACTGAAAGGTGGGGTCTTGATCTCACCATGCAGCCAAGCTAAAGGTTTGCTTTGATCAGCCATGATGTGTTTATATCATATCTGATGTACTAAAATATGGCAATCGCCTCACTACTATCTAACAATTCAAAGGTGGCGGAGCGATAAAATATGAACAGTGAACCTACTTTGAGCAACTCTCAAACTGATTGGTAATCATTAGAGGCGATATTGATAGCGATGTGTGAGATTATTCTTGAGATAATATAAGGTCGATGTCTGATAACTGATAATTGATCGCTGAATTTAACTTCTTAAAGAAACTTGGAACTGTTTAACTAAAGCTTCTCGCACTTTTGTCATTAAGGGTTCCACCTCTTCATCGGTTAAAGTTCGATCGCTGGCACGATAGACTAAACTAAAGGCCAAACTACAATGATTTTCTGGCACATTCTGCCCCTGATAGCGATCGAATAATTCGACTTTTTCTAAGAGATTACCTCCAGCATTTTTGATAGTTTTTGTCAATCTATCTACGGGTATATCTGTAGAAACAAAGAAGGCGATATCTCGCGCTGCCCCCGGATAGGTAGAATAGACCTGTAAACGTGGGGTAATTTTGGCACTATCGCTAAGAGTTGCTAACAGGATCGGGAACTGGATTTCAAAGGCATAAACTGTCTCAATTAATCCCTTTTGCTGACGCAATTGCGGGTGTAGTTGACCGAATATACCTAGGCGTTGTTTGCCAATCCATAAAGATGCTGTTCGTCCGGGGTGAAAACGCGCATCTTCGGCATATTTTTCGTAGCTTACTGTCAGCGAAAGGCGATCGAATACTGCTTCTAAAATCCCTTTTGCTTCGTACCAAGTCATGGCTACCTCTTTACCCGATCGCAGCCAACGTCCAGCAGGGAAGAAATCACCGCCAAAAATACCGGCAATTGCATCGTATTCCTTGATATTATCCGATTCTAAGCGGAAAACTCGCCCGATCTCGAAGCCATTTAAGGCCCCGTTACCCTGAGACTGATTATACTCAAACGCTTCGATTAAACCGTCTAGGAGATTAGTCCGCAAAGCAGAATACTCGACAAAAAGGGGATTAGCGAGGACAACTTCCGCTAATTCCGGTTTAACTAGGGAATACTGGACTAATTCCGTCAAACCCACTGCGCGAAAAGCTTCCCGCAGCCGACGCTGTATAGTTTCCTCAAAGGATAATCCTCCGGCTGCGGTTTTTGCCGGCAAAGTATCGACAAAGCGATCGTATCCGTACAGTCGCGCCACTTCTTCAATTAAGTCAATTTCTCGTTCTAAATCCCGATAACGGTAGTCTGGCACTGTCACGGTCCACAGAACAGGATTTTTTGAGGTTAACTGTAATTCACAGCCTAAATTGCCTAAAATCCGTTCCACATCTTCGGCGATAATTTCACCGATCGCACCATTATCTAGGGTAACTTGACCCAGTAGCTGCTGCAAACGTTGTAAACGCAATTCGATCGAACCACTGGACTGATCGGCGCGATAATCAGCTTTAACCTGACTGCTGACAGTTCCCCCAGCTAACTCTAGAATCAAATCGATCGCCCTTTGACAAGCATATTCCAAAGCGGCGGGATTAACACCGCGTTCATAGCGTCCGGAAGATTCGCTGCGTAAACCCTGCGCTTTTGAGGAACGACGGATGGCGATCGGATCGAATAAAGCCGACTCTAGCACAAGATTAACGGTTTCCTCGTTAACTTCCGTATCTTGACCTCCCATCACTCCTGCTAAAGCTACCGGCTTATTATTGGCAGTAATTAACAAATTAAACTCTTTTAAGCTTCTTTCCTGACCATCAAGAGTAATAATTTTTTCCCCTTCCTCGGCAAAACGGACCCCAATAGTAACGGATTTACCTCCGGCAAAACTCTGTAAACGATCGCGATCGAAAGCGTGTAAGGGTTGTCCCCACTCCAAAAGTACATAATTAGTAATATCGACCACATTATTGATCGATCGCAATCCGGCAGCCTGTAAACGCTGTTGCAACCATAGCGGAGATGGGCCAATTTTTACCCCCTCGATCACCGTACCAATATAAGCAGGACAGGCTTTATTTTCTGATATTTCCAGAGATAAATCTTTTTTAGGGGAAAATTCCCCTAATTTCACTTTTGGTAGGCTTAATTCTCCTCCTGTCAAAGCCGCCACTTCTCGCGCGACTCCGATCATACTCAAAGCATCGGCACGGTTAGCGGTGGGAGAAATATCTAAAATCACCTCATCGAGTCCTAAAAGGGGACGAACATCTGTACCTAAAGGGAGATTTTCCTGACTAAAAATGTGGATTCCTTCAGAATCCTTAGTTAATCCTAATTCTGCGAGGGAACAGATCATCCCTTCCGATTTTACCCCGCGCAATTTAGCCGGTTTAATCGTTAAATTGATTTTGGGTAAATAAGTTCCCAAAGTAGCCACAGGAACTAGAATATCAGCCCTAGCATTGGGCGCACCACAGACAATTGTACTAAGATTTTCCTGACCGATATCCACCTGACAGACACTTAATTTATCCGCATTGGGATGGGGTTGGCGATCGATAATTTTACCAATAACCACACCCTTTGCCCATTCTCGGCGATCCTCGATCTCTTCCACTTCTATTCCCGCAATTGTCAATAATTCGGCTAATTCTTGGGGAGATTGGGCGACTTTGACTAATTCTCGTAACCAGTTGATCGAAATCCGCATCGTTAATTCTTGCTTGCCGTTGGTTCTTAACTATTGTAAACCGTGGGTAGTCAATGATTTAGAGATTAGGGCCGATCGGCTGTTAAAATGTTAGGGGGAGGATGGAAGAACTGTGTAAATAACCGCTCATTTTCCTTGGCCAGGAGTGATATTATCTTTGAACAGATTACCGATAATTTGGGGAGATAATCAGTAGTTAGCTATCTATATCAAAAAGGATTATTGATGCCACCCGATCAAATAGAAAACCTCCTCAAGGGAATTTTGAGACAATACCAAAGTTCTTTTAGTGACAAAATCTATGGAGAAGAAAATGATGATTATGATTCGCTTATGAGGGTATTTGGAATTACTCCTAGTTTAAAAAGGGAAAATCGTCAGTATTGGGGCAGGGAACTAGGAATGTGTTGGCAACGTCTGGTGACAGAAGTTTTTAAGGCTAATTGTTTAGATTATCAACCAGCTTTAAAGATTGCAGATGATCAACCTTGTGACTGCATTTTAGGTAGAGATGCCACCGATACTAAATATAGAATTGGTTCGGGAGATTCTGGCACACTTAAAAAGTTTAAACAGTATGGAAAACTATTACAGGAAAGAGGACTTAGACCTATTTTACTGATTGTGCGAGAGGATAACTTACCAGCAGCGATTAAAGCTTGTCATCTGGGTGGCTGGACTGTTTTGCAGGGCCAACAAAGTTTTGATTATATACTTGAGCGCAGTGGGTTCGATTTGCTGAAAACTTTTGATAAATTTTCTGAAACACAGGAGTTTTATATTGCCCGATGAATATCTCAAAAAGATGGCAACTTCTGCACGGTGATTGTAGAGAACTTCTCACTTTACTAGAAGAATCTAGTATATCTTGTGTGATCACAGATCCACCCTATAATTATGAGTTCATTGGCAGAAATTGGGATCATGATGAAATCCAAAGACGCAGAGAACGCATTCAAAACAGTTCCACACTGGTAAAAAATATTCCCTATGGAAGTGGGTTAGCTGGTGGGGTTCGCAATGAGCGTTGGTATCAACGCAATCGCGAAAATGTGGTCAATTATATTGAATGGGCAACAGATTGGTCAAAGGAACTAATGCGTGTTTGTAAAAGCGGGGCTGTTGTCGCTGTTTTTAGTAGCACAAGAACACTGGCTCATATTCAGATTGCTCTTGAAAATGCCGGTTTTTATGCTAGAGATGTGCTGGTTTATAGACGACATTCAGGCATTCCTAAAGGATTAAATATTGAGAAAAAACTTGACAAAATTGGTGATACTAATGCCAAACAATGGCAAGGTTGGCATACTTGCTTGAGAAATGAATGGGAAGCTATAGTTATTGTGCAGAAGCCTCTAAAAAACAATTATATTGAAACTATACAAATGACTGGATTAGGTCCCTTTAAAGCTATACTAAGTGACGGCTCTTTTCAATCCAATATTTTAGAGGGCTTTTCTAAAGGACGGGATGAAAATTTTGATGAGCATTGTACGATTAAACCTTTATCATTGATTAGAAAACTGCTCGAGTTATTTCTACCACAGGATAACAGTCATATAGTTCTCGATCCTTTTGCTGGAACGGGTACAACTTTAATTGCCGCTCTAGAATTAGGTTATCAGACTATTGGTATTGAAATTGAAGCTCAGTATATTAATATCATTCAACAACGTTTGGGGGAATATTTTGGCAAGATCGGACAGGAATTTGAGGTATTTGATTAGTCAATCTAAAAAGTTAACAATAATAACCGCTAGGGTAGAAAATCGGCTCAACAATAAATCCCTCGGAGAATTAAGGAGAGTTAGTCAAGCTGAGGACATAATTAGTAATATCGACCAGATTATTGAGCGATCGCAATCTGGCAGCCTGTAAACGCTGTTGCAACCATAGCGGAGATGGGCGAATTTTTACCCCCTCGATCACCGTACCAATATAAGCAGGACAAGCTTTATTTTCTGATATTTCCAGAGATAAATCTTTTTTAGGGGAAAATTCCCGTAATTTCACTTTTGGTAGGCTTAATCCTCCCCCCAGTTGCTCGAAATCCCCATCGTTAATTCTTGCTTGCCGTTGGTTCTTAACTATTGTAAACCGTGGGTTGTCACCGCGACCGGGTTGGCAGGAAAGCTCGCTTTCAGGTTTGCTGGGGATACTCATTTTTAAAAGTTGCCTTCAGCCAATTGTTATTATAGACTATAAGTTACATGGAGTAAGAAAATCGATGAGGAAAGCAATCAGTCTATTTGCCTGTGGTGGAATTGGAGATATGGCTCTTCGCTCTGGGGGATTTGAAGTTGTAGTGGCGAATGAATTATTGAAAGATCGTGCAGAAGTATTTAAATTTAACCACCCAGAATCATTAATGATTATTGGGGATATATGGGATAAAAAAAATGAGATAGTTGCAGAAACAAAGCAGCGACTCTCTGGACAAAATTTAGACATTGTTTTTGCGACTCCTCCCTGCCAAGGTATGTCTAGAAATGGCAGAGGTAAGCTGCTTAATTCTATTCGTAAAGGCTCAAAAAATGAAATCGACCAGAGAAATTTATTAATCATTCCCACCCTAGAAGTTTTTCTGGCTAGTGGAGCAGAAACACTGGTCATGGAAAATGTGCCAGAAATGCAAAATACTTATATACCCTTGACCGAGAAAGACGATTATTTAGTAAATATTTTATGTTATATAAAACAGCGTATTGGTGATAAATTTTTGAGTTCGATTAGCATTATAGATTTTGCTGATTATGGAGTCCCGCAGAATCGTCAACGACTTATTTCAATATTTACTAAAAATGAGAAACTGAAGAATTATTTAAAAAAGAACAATTCTCTTTTTCCTAAACCAACTCATAGTAAAGAAGGATTAGAACTTCCTAGATGGAAAACTGTTCGAGACGCAATATATCATTTACCACCACTTGACTCTCAACGAACAGAAACTGCTAAATCCGATGATATACCATATCACTATGTACCCCTATTAGATGAAGAAAAATATTTTTGGATCAGTAATACACCAGAAGAAAAAAGTTCATTTGATAATCAATGTATTAATCCTGTTTGTAGATATAATGGTAATCCAACACACAGCGCACGCAAAAATAATGAAGGAATTAATAGAGCTAGTACAGAAACCCCCCTTTACTGCCTTAAATGTGGACACATTCTTCCTCGTCCATGGGTTAAAGAAGATGGAAAATACAGGTTGATGAAAGGTTATACCAGTGCCTATAAAAGAATGAGTTGGGACGCACCAGCCAGTACAATTACACGAAATCTCTCCTATGCTTGTAGTGACAATAAACTACATCCTATTCAAAATAGAGTATTATCTCTGTATGAAGCAATGATTCTTCATACAATTACCGAATACCCATTTTCATGGAAACGGGCAGATGACAAAAGAGTTAGTGATAAACTAATTAGAGAGTTAATTGGCGAAAGTATCCCACCTGCTGGATTACAAAAAATATTTGATCATTTAGTATCCATCCTCAATGATGATTGTTCTCTTGAGGAGCAAATCAAGGAAAAATATCAGCAGCTCTGTCTATTTTGAAATTAAATTGTCTTTGTTATATTTGTTGACAAAATTAATATATCTATCGTCATTCTTGATCATAATCCAGTTTTTATACATTTTCTTAACGCCTTGTCGTGACATAATTGAGACGCTAGTTGTTCTTCCACCGCCTTCTTTTGGCTGAACAATTTTCCCCCAATCATTGTCAGTTAAGTTGTTGCCAAAAAATACAGCAACTATTTGAGGTATAGTATTCTCAAAATCCCAGAGAATGCCAATAAGATTGTTAGTTTCTCTATGGTGAGCCTTCCAATCATAGCTTTTCATTACCTCGATTCTTGTGTCTCCCATATCGGGTTTTTCTTTTCCAGTCTTCTTTAATTCTCTTGGTGTAGGAACACTGCCACAAGTGGCTTTAACCTCTACTCCCCCATTAGCAAATGGACTAAATGGAGACTTATCTCGCATTCGTCTTTCTTGGGAAAGTTGTTCAAAAAAAACTTTGCCATTTTTATCCATTAACAGCAAATCTGGATAGCCGTCTTGATGCGGATTGTTGATAAATAATCCCTGGGATTTATTGGCAAATTCTATGGCAAATAGCTCACCAATAAATGCAGAAAGATTTCTCATACCTAGAATTCTAAATATATCTACTGGTATATCTTGGACTATTTTTTTAACAACAGAATGACATTCAACTAATGAATGCTCAAATATGACTTTATCGATAGTTATTTTCTGACCCTGTTTTGAGAAAAAGCTGGTATCAGAATGTTTATTTATGATATAACTCATTAATTTCTTCCGCAACAGTATTGACAAAAGTAACAATATCCATATCCAGAGCTGAAATAATTTGTTCTAAGGAGTCCAAAGTAATGTTTCTTACTCCCCTTTCAACTCCAGATATGTAGGTTCTGTCAAGATTAGCTCTATACCCTAAAGCTTCTTGACTCAGATTACGTTTCTTCCGCAATTTTCTTACAGTCACAGCAACAGCAGTGACTAGCTTTCCTGCCATATATAAACTACCAAAGAAGATATTGAAATTCTCTACAGTCCATTTTCCTTCTATGATGACTATTAATCTACGGACTATAAGTCACAAAAGCTGATTCTGAATAAACCTGTATTCGGGAGCGGCAAAAACTCTGATTTTGTGTTTGACTAAAAATGTATCCTAAAGATTGCCATACCGTTGCGATTCTATCCGTGCCTTACTATTCCCAATATCCCGACGCTTTTACTCCCAGTTATCTGAGCGAACTACAAGGACAGATCCTCGCTTGTCCCCACTTCACAGTTAACAATTTAAATCGAGATTTCGTTAAAACCAAAGGCTTTTCTATCGCTTTTCGACGCACACAAATCAGCGAAGTCGAACGAATGTTTCCCTATTTTAAACCCTATCTTGATCGCAGTTTACAAGCTGACTGCAACGCTTTTTATCTTAATCCCTTACTCCTACAAACCGGTTCACGCGTCGATCCCCATATCGATCGCTCCCTGCGCTCCTATTGTAAAACAATCGATCCCCCGCTCCTAGTTAGCGTCCTTTATGTGCAGGTTCCTAGGGATATTCAAGGGGGGGAACTGGTACTAGCAAACCGTAATCGTTCCGTGGCCCAGATTCGTCCTTGTGCTAACACCCTGATCCTCTTTCAAGGAGATCTCACCCATTCAGTTAATCCCGTTAGCTGTTCTGGTATTCGTCTGAGTCTTGTCTGCGAACAATATCGTTTAGATGCCGAAGAATTGCGAGAGATTCCCGAAATGCAGATAGAATCGCGAACCATAAAACCAGAAAAGAAAAAAAAGAAAGATCGGGTCGTTGCCCTACAATAAAAGGGGATTTTTGTAAAGATATTCTAGATGGTGATGCGCGAACCGATCGTCGAATTAAGGGGAGTGACTAAAGCTTTCGGCAAGAAAGTAATCTTAAATAACGTCGATCTGAAAGTGTACGAAGGGGAAGCGATCGGCGTGATCGGTCCATCGGGGACGGGAAAATCGACGATTTTGCGGTTAGTCGCCGGATTACTGGCACCCGATCGAGGAGAAGTGTACATCTACGGCACAAAACGTCAGAGAACCGTAGAACAGGGGGAAGATCCCCTCGGTGTCGGTCTAGTTTTCCAACAATCGGCCCTTTTTGACTCCCTCACCGTCGGGGAAAATGTCGGTTTTGCTCTCTATCGCTACTCAAAGCTAAAACCAGCCGAAATCCGCGATTTAGTGGAAGAAAAACTAGATTTAGTGGGAATGTCTGGTTCCTACGACCTCTATCCATCTGAAATATCCGGAGGGATGCGAAAACGCGTCAGTTTAGCCAGAGCAATTATCAGCGATCCCTCGATCGCCGCCGATCGACCGAACATTCTCCTTTACGATGAACCCACTGCTGGACTCGATCCCGTCGCTTCTACCCGCATCCAGACGGTAATTATGGAACTTCTCAAGCTAAAAAAAGCCTGTGGGGCCCATCTCATTGTCACCCACGTCCACAGCACCATCGAAAATACCACCGATCGCATCGTTTTTCTCTATAAAGGTCAATTTCAATGGGTTGGACCGACTCAAGAGGCTTATCACTCCGAAATCCCCGTACTCAAGCAATTTTTTACCGGCAGTATCCACGGACCAATTCAGTGATCAGTCAATTGAGGGAAGTGGGGTGATGGGGAAGTGGGGTGTGGGGTGATGGGGTGTGGGGTGATGGGGAAGTGGGGTGTGGGGTGATGGGGAAGTGGGGTGTGGGGTGATGGGGTGTGGGGTGATGGGGAAGTGGGGTGATGGGGAAGTGGGGAAATTGAACTAAAACCCTAAAACCCTAAAACCCTAAAACCCTAAAACCCTAAAACCCTAAAACCCTAAAACCCTAAAACCCTAAAACCTGACTCCTGAATACTGAATACTGAATACTGACTCCTGAATACTGACTCCTTGACTCTTGCCTTCAGAAGCTGATCACTGAAATCCTCCGATTTCTCCTGTAAGATACTGTATAGTGATGAGGAGTAATTATTTATGGAAGCTGGCGGTTCACAACGGGGGATTTCCCCAACTCTGCGGCAAAGTGGTATCGGTTTAATGTTACTGACATCGGGGGGAATATTAATCTGGTTAATCGCCTGGTTAAGTAATTTTAGCTTCGGGGGGCGCAGTTATCGAGCCAGCTTCCTTTTTCCTAATGTGGGGGGCATGATGGTGGGAACCCGCGTCGGTTATCGGGGAGTGAGAATCGGGCAAGTGACGGCAATTACCCCAGAACCGGAGGGAGTCGCCGTAGAAGTGGAGATTTCGCCAGCAGATCGCCTAATTCCCAGTAATTCCCTCATCGAAGCCATTCAATCCGGTTTAGTAGGTGAAACCACGATCGATATTACTCCCCTGCAAGCTTTACCCGTCGGTGGTGTCAAAGAACCCCCCTTGAGTCCTAACTGTAATGGGGAGGTGATTATCTGTAACGGTTCCCGTTTACAAGGGCAATCGGCGCTAAATGTCAATACCTTGATCAGATCTTTACTGAGAATTTCTAATCTAGTTAGCGATCCCGATATGGTGGCTGGATTTCGTTCCTTTACCCAGCGCGCTGCCAATGCCTTGGGGGGACTCGATCGCTTTAGTGGTGAGGCAACCACCGCTTTAAGCGAAGTACGTCGCAGCGGTACTCTGGGTAAACTTAATTCGGGGATGAGATCCCTAGAATCCTTACCGCAAGTATCCGGTTCCCTCGATCGCCTTTCCAGTGATCTTTCCGGTGTCGGGGGATTGAGTCAGGAAGCGACTACTTTACTGAGAAGTTTACAGGGAAGTGGCGGTCTGAAAAATTTAGACGCTACCCTAGTGGAGGCCCGAAAAACGCTGCTTTTGGTGGGACAAACCACCGAAGAACTGCGGGTTTTTTTGGCAGCTAATCAAAATCGTTTAATTGCTACTCTCGATAGTATCAAAACTACTAGCGATCGCCTACAAACTACCCTCGCTGCTTTGGATCCGATCCTGACGCAAGTGCAGAAAAGCCAAATTATCGAGAATTTAAACACTATTTCGGCAAATGCTGTTAAATTAAGCGAAAATTTGGGCAACTTTACTGCTTATCTCTCCGATCCTGCCACTGTTGTCACCCTACAGCAACTCCTCGACTCCTCTCGCGCTGCTTTTGCCAATCTTCAGAAAATCACCTCGGATGTGGATGAAATTACTGGTAATCCGCAACTGCGACAGGAAATTATCCGCTTAATCCAGGGTTTAAGTCGTTTGGTTTCTTCTAGCGAACAACTACAGCAGGAATTCGCCCAAGGTCAAGCAATGACAAGAATGGCCGCCCAAATTGCGACAATAGCCCCAAATCCCGCCGCTAATACCCCAGAAAAAGACGCTAAGAAACCCAGAAAAAGCCCCGAAATAAATGATTAAATGTGTTTGAAAAATCACCTTAGTTCCTCATAAAGGAATCCAATCTAAGCGATCAATCCATTCTTCAGCTTCTGTTAATTCCCAGATTAAAATCATTGATTCAGCCCATTGACTAATTGTACCGCTAGGGCGTAACCAAATAATTCCCCAAGTGTGACCTCCCGTGTTCCAATGATCTTTTAAATGATTGGGCATGGTACTTCTATTGTCAGTGATTAACAGTCTCTGGGATAATTCTAAATATTGCAATAAATTAGGATCAAGTGTCCCTAAAAGAGGTGCATCCGCATCACCAACTCGCAAAATATCTATAGTAGAATTGATACGTTGAACCGCTATTTTTAGCTTAGGAGATAAATTTTCATCCAGCAAAAACCGAATTTTCATGCTTTTTGTAAATACTCCTGCTCCTTTTTAATTTTTGCTTTTCTTAAACGATCAATTAAAGGAGATGATGTTTCTAGCCACTGTTGATAATGTTGTTCCCGTTGTCTTTCTAGCTTGACAAGATAGAGATCGATTTGTGCTTGATTGTGATAATAATAGGTCAAAGTGGCATAAATTTTTTCTAAATTTAGAGTTGGTAATTCTTGGAGAATTTCTTGAGGACTATAACCTTGTCGATAGTATTTCAGTACGTCCTCAATGCCAATACGATGTCCTTTTAATTGAATATTATCTACTGCTACAAATTCAAAATAATCTTCTAACTGCATAGGTTGTTACCTCCTAAAACATCAATACTATCCTAGCATATTATTAAAAATGTGCCGCAAAATTCAAAATTATTCACCGATTTTAAGCCTATCTGAATATTCAATTTAACCCACCTACTTTAGATGGGTTAAAAAGATAAAAAGAGATTAAGATTGACGTTTTAAAGCAGAACCAATTCCTAATACTCCTAAACTCAATAATCCTAGCACTGATGAAGGTTCGGGAATAGAAGGAGGAGGAGAGGAAAGAGCTATCACTGAGACATTATCCAACGCAGGACCATAAGGTGTATCGACTAAATTTAGAAAACTAAGGGTAGTTGTTGTTCCAGTGGCAGTAAAACCCCAAGATTTTGATACCCATCCCATGTTTGAACGGCTTTTTCCTGTTATGTCGAAAGAAAAGTCAGCAGAATTTCCTCCTGCACTCACTCTCATCTCTTTAATAGTAGGACTGTAGTCTGTATTACCCGCCAGATCAAAAGTCACCCGATAAGTCTCACCGACAGTTGTGTTAAAGGTTTGCTGAATTCCACCGGCATTCGCTCCAGATAGATCCAGATTTCTACTACCCTCAGAAGCTTGCCAATAAGTTCCTATATAATCAATTGTTCCTTGGCTGACCGTCCATCCTGTAATTGCTGTGGAACCAGCATCAAGTCCCACAAAATCACCAGGGTTAGGGTTGACGGTAGCCGTCTCAAAACTGCCATTTTGAATCAAATTTGCTGCTTGTACAGGGGTGACTATCAAAGCACTCACCGCCAAGACAGAGGAAGCAATTGAGAGTTTTAATAAGCTATGCTTACCCCCCCCCCCGCAAATCAATCAGTTTTGCTAATTTTTGAGTCATAATTAAAAACTCCATTTTTAGATAAACAACCACAGCATAGCACAGAAAACCTCAAACTAGATGAAAAAATGATTAATTTTTTGCTCAAGATGGCCCCAAACGAGCTTCGGGATAGAGAAACTTGTGGCAAGATATAACCAAGGGGTATTTGGGGAAGAAACTGGACCACGGAAGAACTTCTAGAATCAAAGGCTTTACTCCCAAAAGGTGATACCAAAGGTTCACCGGCGATTGTAGAAGACCTTGAAGATACGAGCAAAAATGGGATTATTAGCACCATTCGTGGTTATGCTGTTATCTTATTACTTCATTTAATTAAACAACAGGCAGAAAACCGAACCACTCGTTCCCGGGATGTCTCCATTCGCAATAGTGTTAGAGAAATCCAACGCCAAAATAAACGCCGAAAAGCGGCAGGATATTATCTAAGTGATGAGGAATTAACAGACACTTTAAATGATGCTTATCCTAATGCTTCAGATGCCGCTTCTTTAGAAGTCGAATCAGGTCGTTATCAATCGGAGAAACTAGAAGCTATAATTGACAAAAATAAACTGATTAGTGATGCTTTCCTTCTCATCAAAAACGTCTCTCCCTAGAAAGATTATGATAAACTCAATCTCTCAAGAACAAGCCCAAGAAATGTTACGTTGGTTAAACAAAAATCGTGACACCGTGATTGATTTGTATAAAAATCAGTACATTGCCTATAATGAAAAAGGGGTGATTGCTCACGGTGAAAATTTACAGAATGTTCTGGAAGAAGCCAGGACAACCAATCAAGAATTTGTCATTTGTCTTGTTCCTCGTTGTCGTTATTCTATGCAAATTCTAGCCGTTCAAGTTTAAAGTAGTTTAGGATGATTTTGACAACGGCAAAATTCTATGAAAATAACCCTTTATCAACCGACATTATCTTTATTATTGCTGCTCTTGCTATCCGGTGGTTGTGCAGTCAATCAGGAAAAAGGGAAAACCACCACTCCGCCGGCGCCTCCCCTAGCAGAAATCGTTCCTTGGCAGACCGTCGAACGGGTTACTATTTTAAAAGCCGATCAGGATCCCATCTATGCTTTAGCTATTAGTCCCGATAACTCCCTGCTGCTGAGTGGTAGTTTTGACGGCACGGTTAGGGAATGGGACCTAAAAACTCAAAAACCTCTCAGGACTTGGCAACTAGGTGATACTGTTAACGCTATCCAATTTAGTCCCGACGGTGAGAGTTTCGTAACTGCCGATGCGGGGGGAAAAGTGCAACGCTGGAATACGCGCACGGGAAAATTAGAAATGACCTATCCTGGCCATGCTTTTCTCGTTACCGATGCCGCTATTTCTCCCGATGGCAAAATTTTGGCCACGGGTAGCTGGGATCGTACTGTTAAACTCTGGGATTTTCAGACGGGTACACTGTTAAAAACCCTGCGCGGTCATAATCATCCGATTCAGGCGATCGCATTTAGTCCCGATGGTAAAGGAATTGTTAGCGCCGATTACGATGGCTTCGTTAAACTGTGGAAAGTGAGTACCGGTCGCTTTATTCGTGCCTATGCGGGTAATTTATTCCCGGTTTATCGGGTGCTTTTTTCCAAGGATGGTAATACCGCCGGTACTGCTAGTCAAGACGGTTCGATCCGCGGTTGGCAAGTGAAAAGCGGCATCGGCACCACTACTATTCTCGCCCATAACGACGCTGTTACCGATATGGCCTTGCTGGATGGGGGTAAAGTTTTGGCCAGCACTTCCGGGGATGGAACTGTGAAATTTTGGGATGTTAATACCCGTCAGCATTTGAATACCCTGAAGGGAAACGTCATCTTAAGAATGGTTGCCAGTCGAGATGGTCGTTGGTTAGTCACTGGAGATCGGGACGGTGCGATCGCACTGTGGCGGGGAATCTAATTAACTATAATTAAGACTAAGTGAGTGGGTGGAATTAAATATAAGATGAACGTAGGTTGGGTTGAAGCATGAAACCCAACGCCCGCTCAGGTTACGCTACCGCTAACCCATCCTACAAATAATTGTGCCTCCCTACTTAGAGTGTTTTCTAGGGCGAAATATAGCTATGGCAGCAGTGATTTTAAACTTAGATACAGTCAATCTCAGCGATGAGCAGTTTTACTGTCTCTGTCAAGTTAACCCAGATTGGCAACTGGAAAGAAACGTTCAAGGAGAATTAATTGTCATGCCACCTGTTGGGGGAATTAGCGGCAACCGAGAGGCCGATTTTATTAGTTTACTTTGGTTGTGGAATCATCAAACCCGATTGGGTAAAGTCTTTAGTTCGGCGACGATTTTTCGTTTACCGAATGGCGGAGATCGCGCTCCCGATGCCGCTTGGGTGAGTTTAACTCGTTGGCAAGCTCTGAGTCGAGAAGAACAGGAGAAATTTCCGCCTATTTGTCCCGATTTCGTTATTGAACTGCGCTCCCGTAGCGATTCCCTCCCAGAAATTCAGGCTAAAATGCAGGAATATCTCCACAGTGGTTTGCGATTAGGTTGGCTAGTTAATCCTCAACAACAACAGGTGGAAATTTATCGTCCTCAGCAACCCGTAGAAATTATAGAACTACCGGCTAATTTAAGCGGAGAGGATGTCTTACCCGGCTTTAGTCTATTTATCTCTATTTTTGAGTAAAATATAGTCAAGACTGATGTATGATTCCACTTGTAAATTTATCGCCCTGGAATATTCGAGAGATTTAGCCACTTGGTTATCAGGTAAACCTTTGGATTTAACCGAAATTAAACCCTCAGAGTTGTCGTTAGAGCCGATAAGAGCCGATGGTTTAATCTTTTTGGAGTCAGAAGAATTAATCTTACATATTGAGTTCCAAACCGACATCTTAAGAATGGTTGCCAGTCGAGATGGTCGTTGGTTAGTCACTGGAGATCGGGACGGTGCGATCGCACTGTGGCGGGGAATCTAATTAACTATAATTAAGACTAGAGTGTTTTCTAGGGTGAAATATAGCTATGGCAGCAGTGATTTTAAACTTAGATACAGTCAATCTCAGCGATGAGCAGTTTTACCGTCTCTGTCAAGTTAACCCAGATTGGCAACTGGAAAGAAACGTTCAAGGAGAATTAATTGTCATGCCACCTGTTGGGGGAATTAGCGGCAACCGAGAGGCCGATTTTATCATTGACTTAGGTATCTGGAATCGTCAAACCCGATTGGGTAAAGTCTTTAGTTCGGCGACGATTTTTCGTTTACCGAATGGCGGAGATCGCGCTCCCGATGCCGCTTGGGTGAGTTTAACTCGTTGGCAAGCTCTGAGTCGAGAAGAACAGGAGAAATTTCCGCCTATTTGTCCCGATTTCGTTATTGAACTGCGCTCCCGTAGCGATTCCCTCCCAGAAATTCAGGCTAAAATGCAGGAATATCTCCACAGTGGTTTGCGATTAGGTTGGCTAGTTAATCCTCAACAACAACAGGTGGAAATTTATCGTCCTCAGCAACCCGTAGAAATTATAGAACTACCGGCTAATTTAAGCGGAGAGGATGTCTTACCCGGCTTTAGTCTATTTATCTCTATTTTTGAGTAAAATATAGTCAAGACTGATGTATGATTCCACTTGTAAATTTATCGCCCTGGAATATTCGAGAGATTTAGCCACTTGGTTATCAGGTAAACCTTTGGATTTAACCGAAATTAAACCCTCAGAGTTGTCGTTAGAGCCGATAAGAGCCGATGGTTTAATCTTTTTGGAGTCAGAAGAATTAATCTTACATATTGAGTTCCAAACCGACCCTAAAGAGGATATTCCCTATAGAATGCTCGATTATGCCACAAGACTCTATCGACGCTATCAAGGCCAACCTATCTATCAGGTAGTGATTTATCTAAGGAAAAGTACCTTACCCCTAGTCAGACAGAATGACTATCAACAGGGAAAAACTTATCATCAATTTGAGGTGATTAGACTATGGGAACAACCCTATCAACCCTTATTGCAAGCACCTGGACTATTGCCCTTTGCTATACTAGGTCAAGCTGAGGAGCAAGAGAATTTACTGCGGCAAATCGCCCAAAAAATCGAACAAATCAGCGACAGTCGAGAACAAAGCAATCTGGCTGCCTCCACCGCAATTCTCGCCGGATTAGTATTAAACAAAGACATCATTCAACAATTGTTGAGGAAGGATATTATGAAAGAATCTGTCATCTATCAGGAAATTAAAGGGGAAGGAAGACAAGAAGAAGCCATCAATTTGCTTCTACGTCTATTAAATCGGCGTATAGGTGGCATTTCTGCCGAATTATCCGCCAATATCCAAAGTCTTTCTCTAGAAAATTTAGAAAACTTAGGAGAAGCTTTATTAGATTTCCAGTCAGTAGAGGATTTAGAACAATGGCTAGAAAATGAGCGTTTTTAACTAATTTACTGCGGTTATTTTTATTCTATTAATTCCCTCTATTATCATTATGTCAGATCATCAAGCTAGTTATGCCGTCAATGCAATGTTAGGTCGATTGTATTTGAAAAATAAGGCGTTTCAGTCCCTAAGTTTTGAAGAACAACAGTCGATAGTTTTGGACATAATTAAAGAATCATTCCGTTGCGATGTCAATATCGGTGAAATTCTCAGTAATGAGTGTTTTTATGATTTTGATGATGTGGAAGAACAGAGAACGATAGCAACGATATTTCAAATTTGTTCCTACTGTGGTCAAGCATCAGCTAACGTACAAGACGATGGAGATAATTTTAGCAAAGCAGCAATTTGTTCCGCTTGTCTTGCTCAATATTTCCCCGGTGGATATTAGAGATAATTTAATCTCAACCTAGGGATAATCAATATTCAACAATTGTTGAGGAAGGACATTATGAAAGAATCTGTTATCTATCAGGAAATTAAAGAGGAAGGAAGACAAGAAGGAGCTGTCAACTTGCTTCTACGTCAATTAAATCGGCGTATAGGTGGCATTTCTGCCGAATTATCCACCAATATCCAAAGTCTTTCTCTAGAAAATTTAGAAAACTTAGGAGAAGCTTTATTAGATTTTCAGTCAGTAGATGATTTAGAACAATGGCTAGAAAATGAGAGTTTTTAACTAAAATTACTGTCCAAATAAAACCGAACTATTGCCAGATCCTTGGAACAAGATCCAGGTCATCAGCAGATTAGATACAAAAATCGCTAAGAGCATAGTGACTACGGCTGCGGTAGTAGCTTGGCCGACTCCTTTAGCACCGCCATCGGTCGTTAAACCCCAATTACAGCCGATAATCGCGATTAAAGCCCCAAAAACCACCCCTTTAACCGGTCCACTCAGCACATCTCCCACACCCAGAAAACCGCGAACCGAGTCGAGAAAAACTGAATTAGCAATCCCGTATAAACTTTGGCCGACTAGCAAACCGCTACCTAAACCGATCAGCAACGCCATAACACTCAAAGCGGGAACCATCAGACAACAGGCAATTAAACGGGGCAGCACCAGATATTCTACAGGATCGGTTTTGAGCATATAGAGTGCGTCGATCTGCTCTGTCACCTTCATGGTGCCGATTTCCGCCGCAAAAGCCGATCCTACCCGACCGGCTACCACGATCGCCATCATAATGGGACAGAGTTCCCGACCGAGAGCAAGGGCCAAAATTCCCCCCACCATACTGCCAGCACCCAAAGCTTGGAACTCCCGCGCCACTTGGATCGTAAAAATCATCCCGATCACCGCAGCCGTGATCATGGCGATAATCAGCGAGGCGGGCCCGGCTGCTACCATTTGTTCTTGGGTGACGCGCCAATCGGGTTGGCGCGTGAATAGGAAGTAAAAAACCCTGCCGGTTAATAGTACCGCTAACCAACAGCGCCGAAACCAGGAGCTTAATTCCTTGCTAAAAATTGCCAATAAATCCTTCATGGCCCTCAAAATCGATCGGACTAGAGAAAAGTCTATCCTGTTTTGTCTTCTAACTCCCATTCCCTACCATGCTATGGATAGTGCAGAATTTTTGTACTAGACCTCTGGCAAAAATCAAAAATCTTCCGTTAGGTGAGGAGTAAGGAGCCAGTAGTCTCGGAGTCAGGAAAATTAAGAATGAGCATTAATCAATTAAATGCTCTATTTAGTGATTTTAGGCAATTTTATGCCTATTTTTCTCATTTTTGCCCTCTCAAAAATTAATTATGGAAGAACTCTAGTATAGACCTCCTTTCCACACAGAAACCAGAAGAGCCGAATAGATCAATGAATTACTTTTCATTCCCAGAAAAAGCGATTGATCAGATGCTTTGATCTTGTACGCACAAAAATGTATATATTGATGATATGGTCTTCGACTGGGACAACAATAAAAACCAAAGCAATCTCATCAAACACGGTATCAGTTTCGAGGAAGCGATCGCTATATTCGCTGATCCTTCTATCCTGACCTTTGAGGATACCCGATGCAACTATGGGGAAACGAGATTTGTTTCAATAGGGCAAATAACGCTTACAACCCAAGAAAAGAAAGCGATCATCGTAGTTATTCATACTCAAAGAAATCAAAGCATTCGTCTCATATCAGCCAGAAAAGCCAATGAACGGGAGAGAAAACGCTATGAGCAACCCTGAATTTTCCCTTGATATGCCTCTTAAAGAGCGACAAGAGAAATTTATGCAAATGTCCGATGAGAATATTGATTATTCAGATATTCCTCCCCTAGATGATGAATTTTTCAAGAATGCTAAACTGGTCAAACCAAATCCACAAACAGAGCAAATTAGTATCAGGTTGGATTCAGAAATCCTTGAGTGGTTTAGGAATCATGCTCAAGAAAAGAGCTATCACGACCTGATTAATGATGTATTACTAACCTACGTCAAACATCAATCCCAATAGCCGATTATCTGCCGAGTAAAGAACCTCGAAGAAGCGGTTATAAATGGCAATGATTACAAGCTCAATTGCAGCGTTTGCCTAAATTAACTTGTAATATGGTAATTTTTTGTTTATTTAATCTAGAATTTAGTCGTTAATGGAAAGGAATGATTTCTTTCGTCATCAACCGGTTTCTTCTTTCTTGATTGTTTGTGGTGGTCATAGCGGCTGAACTTGACAATAATCCTAATTATTATAGGCGATCGCCTAATCACTCACCACAAAACGCAATCGCCTCCTAACTAATGAGAAGATAAGGGATAAGTCGGTTGATTAGGGTTTTTATTAAGGGTTTGACAATCCGCTAAGTATTGTTCAATAACAGTTTTAAAAGCCTGTTCTAGTTCATCAACGGAAAGACCATCAAAAACGATAATATCTTCTATGTTGATGACACGACCAAAAAATAAGCGATCGCTCTCGTCGTATTCAATCACAGCTTCATAGCCTTTGTATTGCATCATCGTTTTTTGGCTGTTTTGTGTTCGTTGGCTAACTATAGCTTGACTGCTAACCCACTACCTTGATAGTACGAGTGTTAAAATCAATCGCAGGAGCTAAAACTGCGATCGCTGATTAATTGGTAGTTATAAAAAAATGCAATCACTATTTCAAAATCATAGGAGATAGCAATTCTAGAGATTATTATTGATCTTTAAAAATCTCATTATCTTTATCTTAAGATAAAGTTTAATCTACTAAATCTTCATAATTATTTACTCGCTCTCTACATAACTTAATAAAGTTAGCAGTTTCTTCATCATGTTGCTGATAAATATTTTTTGCTTTATTCATTTGTATATCTTCGATTTTTTCTTTATTTCTTTCTCTAAGTCGGATATATTCAATCATTAAAGCTTCAATATTTAGCTGAAAATTTTTTAGTTCTTTCATTTTTGAGAGTTCTTTTTCTGCCATTTTGCCAAGATTTTCTTGATTCATTCTATCGATAGTTTCTTTCTCAAGCAGTTTTTCATAAAGACCTTCTTTCGACAAGATTTTTACCAAAACTGGAGCAATTTCAATAATAATTAATAACAGAGTAATTAATTTATTTGTAATAGCAATAGCAGGATCATCTTTCGATAATGCTTCTAGGGCTGAGATACGATCTAAAAGACTTCCTTCTTGCCATTCCTTTTTCTGCGGTGTCTTGATACTCAAACTTGATTGTTGTTTTTTGATTAAACTATTTTTTTCCTTGAGTAAATCTTGGATTCTACTATCCAAAAAAGTAACACTTTTTTCTATTGTTTCTACATTTTTTTGTCTTTCTTTTGCAATAGTACCGACACCGGGTTTACCTGTCACACCTTTACCTTCTATTTCTTCTATCGCATCTATACGAGCTTTTTGTAAAGCGTCTGAAGCTTGATTTTTTTCTCTTGTGAGATTGTCAATCTCTTCATTGATTTTATTGATTCTTTTGACATCTGGAGTATCTTGATCTTTTCTGCTTTCTTCTCTTTCTCTTTCTCTTCTTTGTTGGCTAATTTTTTGATTGATTTCACTCTCAAACAATCTTAACTCTAGAGGTTTAGCAACGATAAAACCTAAAAGAATCGCTATGCTTAAGCGAGTGGCGGCTCCTACCCAAAATTGTAGTTTTGATGAAGACTTATTTTGACTAGCTGTAAGTATAAAAAAGCGATCTAAGTTAAAAATTATGCTACCCCAAATAAAACCCAAAGAAATTGAAATTGTTAAAGAGCCAAAAACCGTAAAAAGTGCATAGCCTCCTGAACAAAAAGCCATTATTGCCGTGAGAATAACGGTGGTGCCGATAGACTCATATTTATACCTTTCTGTGCGGCAGCTTTCTTGAGACAAAATTTCTTGATCTGCACCAGCAGACCAGATTAAAAGTTTTTGTAGAGAATTGAGTCGTGTTTTAGTTAGCACTTGATTACCTTAGTTAATGGTTATACTTCTTAATTCAGAGCAAAAATAAAGGAATTAACGCTCTCTGAATTTAATCATTTTCAGAAGGGGGGAGAATCTCATATTCTCGTGACATATTAATTTGCTCATTTTGTCTTTTTGATTTCAGGGAGTCTCTTAAGATTTCTAGGAACGCCATCTGCATAGCACTGGCTTCAACAATCCCTCCACCACCAGAAGTATTACCACCACCGCTACTAGCACCAATAAACACTTCTGGAAGTTTAATTTGGGTGTTGGCGTATGCCTCAGCCCATTTCCCTTCTGATTCTAACTGAGCATAAATCGCAGGACTAAGAACCTGAACTCTTTGACGAAACTCTTCCATACGAATACCAGACTCAATTTTCTCGTCTTCGGTTTTCATGTCAGATTCTGCCCGCATCCGCTTTAACTCAAGCTCATCTTTTTCTTGTTGAATTTGTGCATCTGCTTTTGATTCCTCAAGTTTAGCTTTAGCATTAAGAGTTGCTACCTCTAAATTACTTTGAGCCTCAACTATTTTGATTTGAGCTTTGTTTTCCTCTTGCTGTTTGATGAGAGACTGACGGGCTTGTTCAGTTAACTCTTGTTGTTTATAGTTTTCGGCTTGTTGTTGTAGAATTTGACGTTCTCTTAATAGCTCCTCCAATTCATCAGGCAAATCAATGTCTGTAATCAATGTCTGGATTGACTGTACGCCATAATCATTAAGTGCCTTTTTAATAAAATCTGCTGCATGCTTTTGAATAGCGCTTCGCTTACTAAAAAAATCAAGAGCCTCAAAATACTGAGCGGCATTCTGAAAATAAGAATTCACTAAAGGGGCTAAAACTCTACCGACTAAATTTCTGATAGCAGGAGATTTAACAGATTTCTTATCAGTAATATTATCAAGAGCATTAGAATACTCTAGGCTCAAAGGATCAATTGCTTGAGTACCGACTTTGAGAATCATTTGTGGAGCATCTTTTGCTGCTATGCAGATAGTCTGAGTTAATTGCAACTGAAAAACAAAACCATCTTTTGATCGAAGTTGTAATGGCTCAAGGATTTTATCATAATTATCCGCATCTTTTCCTTCCGCTTTAGACCACTCTAGGATAATCTCGTTTGTCGGAACAACATGAACACTTTGAATTCTTCTGTTTATCGGATACTTACTTGGTAGAAGGGGCTTGCGCTGTACGCCTTTTTCTCCTTCTTTTGAAAGCCGATCATCATTTTCTGACTCGTTATCTTTGCCGACATAAGAAATAATCACCCCGACTTGCTCGGCAAGAATTTCAATCAATGGTACTTGCTCAACACAAACAAACCAGGGATTGAGAATCCAGGAACCTTCCTGTAAAAATTCTTCCTGTAAGCCTTTATAGCCCCCAGCTTCGATAAACTTTTGGGGTTTCTGAAAATTATCATGACCTTTAATTGTATCCCCAGCAATTACACCTTCAGGAAGAGTTTTTCCTTCAAGTGTAGTAACAATACCGATTTTGTCTTTGGCCACAGTATAAACCTTTAATTCTTCAGGGTTTACATTGTACTGAGTGGCATTAGCAGAAGTAATAACAGTCAACAAGTCAGTGTTGATCTGATAAGTCCTCGCAGGTAGAACTGCCAACTGTTTGCCACTTTCACCACCATTTTTAATAAAAGCTTCAGCATCTTCAAAATTTTGGCATTCAACAACTTTACCTAAATTCCTATCTTCGGGACGGGTTGACCCATCGGTAGCCACAACTAAACCAATTTCTCCTTGGGGAATTTTAGTGACTGAATCAATTTTAATTTCAAACAAATCAGTATTAATTTGATAGGTGCTAGGTGTTAAAAAGGCTAATTGTTTACCACTTTCTCCGCCACTATTGATAAAAGCTTGAGCATCTTGAAAATTATTGCATTCAACAACCTTACCAAAAGTTCGATTTGGAGGCAACGGCTTGCCAAAGGTAGCCCGAACCAATCCTACTTGATCCTCCGCAATGCGAATACATTTTACATTTTTTACTTTAAAGATATTGGTATTAATCTGATAGGTATTGGCGGTTAAAATTGTCAGTTGTTTACCACTTTGACCACCATTGTCCCAAAAAGCTTGGGCATTTTGAAAATTATTGCATTCTACAAACTTGGCAAAGGCTTGACCTGGCGGTAGAGGTTTACCATCTCTAGCTTCCACGAGTCCTACTTCGTCTTCACGGATACGAATAAAATTAACAATCTCAACAGAGAATAGCTCAGTATTAATATAATAAGTACCATTAGTCAAAATAGCTCGTTGTTTTCCTTTTTGTCCACCATTGTCAATAAATGCCCTAGCATCTTGAAAATCGTTACACTCGACAACTTTTCCAAAGTTTTCTCCTGGAGGTAAGCTTGCCCCGTCTTTTGCATCCACTAATCCCACCTGATCAGAAGCAATCACAATTGCCTTAGCAATGCGAATTTCCACATTAGGCAAACTCAAATGCCGTCCAGGGGTAAGCACATCGGCTTGTAAACCACTTTCTCCATTGAGAGCAACTCGACGACCCGCAGGCAAGGGACGACCAAATCGTTTATAAACAATGCCTACTTCATCTTCTTTGATATTAATAAAAACCATTGATTTTGTCTCCTTTTGTTGTATTTTTTAAAAGTCTAAGGTTTCTGATTTTAAAAGAACTCACATCTCCTCTGTGTCTCTAAAGAAAAATAAGCTCATTAATTCTTTATTTTTTTCGATATTGATGTGATAACGCTCACACCACTCAATAATCTCAGAAGTGGCTTTTTCTTTTTTTTGCTTCGACTAGACCAATTTTACCCGACGGAATTTCAATTATATCAAAAGACATTTTTCACCTCCCTATTCAGGAAATTTTTGATAAGAAAGAAAAAACTTGAATATCCTTCTTTGTGTGTCCAGATCACAGCTACTACCAGGAAACCAAAAAGTCGGTAAATGTCCATCGGGCGCACGTCTGGAAAAATCAAAGCTATCATAACTCAATAGCCAATGCCCCTCTACCTGCCAACCAACTTTATCGGCAAAATCACCAAATAATATATTATAGCTGACTTGTGAATGGTCAATGGATTCAACCTGAGTAACGTCCAGCCAGATTTTCTTTTGTACACTGTAACCGAATTTACCATCACTTGCCGCCAACCACAAATTATTTATTTTTTGTAGGCTTTCAATTGGAATTTTTTTAACGTTTTCGTCTGTTAGCCAACCTTTTTGAGTTGGTTTTGGCCTTCCTCTTCTTTCAGTTGTGTCGGCAATACGAAGCAGAATCTGCATTGTTTCTTTGTCCGCTTCTTTCCAGTTTTCTTTATCTAAATAAATTGAAAGCTGTTCGTAACCTTCTTGTGGTTCAGGTCTGTCCTCTTGATCTAGCCGTAATCTTGCTTCATCCGCTGGACTAGACGCTAATACCAGAATTGTTTTTGATGAAATATTTTGAGGAGTTTCTTTTTGTTGGGCTGATGAGACATCCTGCCCTATTACTTTTTTAGGCGTTGCACCGCCTTCATCAAAGTAGGAAAATGGCGACTTAAGAAGTTTTCCGTGTCCAACTCAGCCTCGTAGGAAATTCCCACAAAAGGGGGAATCGAAGAAACAACCGCTTTAAGTTTAGCGGCGGCTGTTGGACCGGGTTCTTCGACTTTAGCGAGGATTTTTTGCAAATATTCTATAACTTCTGCATTTTCTTCCCGAAGTTGTCCGACTCCTTCCACAAATTCGGCGATAACAACTTCTGCGTCTGCTTCTGAGATTTGAACTAAATTAGACTGACCAGCGATAATTTGCCAATATTCCTGTTCATAATCTCGAATGGGTTTAAGAATTTCAAGCCGAAGTTGCTGTTTTAGGATTGTTTTATCACCTCTTGCAGCCACAATAATAGCCTCTTCTTTCTCCCTTCTTTGTTCGTAAAGCAGTTCAAGATGGGATTCAATCTCATTCAGACGATTTTTGTTCATAGCTTAATTCTTCACCTTCAATTAGTCTGGTAATAGTGACATACTCGTCGCTAAAAGCGAGGGCTTCCTCTTTCATCGGCCAATGCCTCCGCCAAGTGGTTCCTTAGCTTTGGTCTTACTCAGCCTCCGCAGGTTTTGCTCTTCCCTAAAGAAGGCACTAACTGGCGTAATAGTTTCCTATCACCGAGGCAGACTCTCTGTGTCCCAAAGAGTATAAGTAGGGTTTTTTTGTCTCCCAGTCATAATCTCACAATAACAATTAGCGGGCCTTGGGGCAATTCTAGCTAATTAGAATTGGAGGTGTCTAGTCTTTATACAGTCGAAAAATGTAGCGGGGGCATTCATCCGACATTTTAGGTAAAATTTCCCAGATTTTCAGATATTCTCGCTAACTACTTTTGTAGTTCTTCATTAGCCCGAAAAATCGCTTCTTGACCATCACTAGAGGCCACAAAACCCATAAAAGCTTTGACTGCTTCACTAGCAGGTTCTTTGTAAACGTAGTAAAGGGTACGCTGCCAGGGATAATTAGGTTCACTGGGTAAAATTCCCTCAATAGCGAGCGCTCTGACGGTTTTTTGGTTGACGATTTGGCTATAGGTTGCGTAACTAATGCCATTCAGTCCCAAAACTCGCAAAATCGGGGTAGTGGCATCCCTCTCCATCATTTGAAAATTAGTTCCTGTACCAAATTCTCCCCCTTGCAGCACTTCCTCACGAAAACTTTGATAAGTGCCACTAATAGGGGGACGATTAATCACTTGAATAGTAGCAGCAGAACCGCCCACCTCCGACCAAGAGGTGATTTTTCCGGTAAAAATATCTTTAACTTGGGTAGTGGTTAACCCCCCCGCAAAGGGATTTTTTACCCCCACCACAATAGCGATCGCATCTCGAACAATCGGACTAGAAGCCAATCCCTGAGAGCGTTCTGACTCGGTTAAAGGTCGTGACACCGCCGCAATATCGATCGCCCCCCGGGCCACTTCCTCTAATCCCCTATCAGATCCTTGAGCATTTGTCAAGACCTCTACCCCCTGAAATTTGGCAGTTAAAGCGGCTTTTAAGGCTTGATTAATCTGTACCATACTGGTAGAGCCGTTAATGCGAATTGTCGTGCCACTGGGGATAGAAGTCGGTGGGGCAAAACTAACCACTTCCTGGGGGGAAGGGGGAGGGGGTAGGGGAGAGGAGGCACTTCCCGATGTGGGGGATTTTTGCGGACTTTTACCGCTGCCACAGAGAAAGAATTCTTGACCCGCAGCACATTGACTTTGCAGCCAGAAGTAACCTCCACCTAAAATGCCCGCAGTGGCTAAAAGAGCGATTATTAAAGCAGTTGTTTCGTTTTTTTGAGACATACCCATCATTTGCTGACATTAGGGGGTTGATCGCCAGGAGACCGGTGATCAATGGAAGTTTCGATGATATTATCTTAGTGCATGGAAATCCACTCTTAATTTAGGACTGTATATCATGACCCACGCACCTATATCCCCAGTCGTGCTGGTTATCCTTGATGGTTGGGGTTATCGCCCGCAAAGGTCGGATAATGCGATCGCAATGGCGAAAACCCCGATTATGGATAGTCTCTGGGAAGTTTATCCCCACACCCTAATCCGCACCTCCGCTAAGGATGTGGGACTACCGGAAGGACAGATGGGCAACTCGGAAGTTGGCCACCTAAATATCGGAGCGGGGCGAGTCGTACCACAGGAGTTAGTACGGATTTCCGATGCGATCGAAGATGGTTCGATTCAACAAAATCAGGCTTTATTAAAACTCTGCGCCGAGATTCGCCCTAAAAAAAGCAAATTACACCTGATTGGTTTATGTTCCGAGGGAGGAGTCCATTCCCATCTCGATCACTTACTGGGATTATTAGACTTAGCGAAAGTGCAAGGGATTAGCGATGTCTGCATTCATGTCATCACCGATGGTCGCGATACCAATGTCACCGACGGAATGCCAGCTATTAAACGGATTCAAGAACATATTAATAAAATCAAACTCGGTCGCCTGGTGACTCTCAGTGGCCGTTATTATGCCATGGATCGGGATCGCCGTTGGGATCGGGTGGAAAAAGCCTATAACGTGATGACCAGTGATCAAGGTATCGACGGACGATCGATCACGGAAGTATTACAGGCATTTTATGATCAAAATATTACCGATGAATTTATTCCCCCCACCAGAATTGCACCGGGGGCGATCGAAGCAGGCGATGGGGTGATATTCTATAATTTCCGTCCCGATCGAGCTAGACAGTTATGTTATGCCCTGACTATGCCCGATTTTGAAGATTTCGATCGAGATTTAATTTCTCCCCTCAGTTTTGTCACTTTCACCCAATACGATCCGAAATTACCGGTAGATGTGGCCTTTGCTCCCCAGAATTTAAATAATATTTTAGGACAGGTGATCGCTCAACAGGGATTAAAACAGTTTCGTTGTGCGGAAACCGAAAAGTATCCCCACGTCACCTACTTTTTTAATGGGGGATTAGAAAAACCCTTTGAGGGAGAAGTGCGCGAATTAATTCCTAGTCCGAAAGTCGCCACCTATGACCAAGCACCGGCTATGTCGGCGGCCGCAGTGACAGCAGCGGTCTCTGCGGCGATTGAACAGGGGATCTATAGTCTCGTGGTAGTCAATTACGCTAACCCCGATATGGTGGGTCATACGGGCATTTTAGACGCGGCCATGAAAGCAGTGGAAACGGTGGATCTATGCTTGGCTAAGTTGTTAAGTAGCATCAATAAATTGGGGGGAACAGTGTTAATCACTGCCGACCACGGTAACGCGGAAACGATGGTGGATGAGTCGGGTAATCCTTGGACGGCCCACACGACTAATCCCGTTCCTTTAATTTTAATTGAAGGGGAAGGAAGAAAAATACCTGGCCACGGTGGCGATGTGCAGCTGCGGGATGATGGTCGTTTAGCTGATATTGCCCCCACTATCCTGGAAATTCTCTCTATTCCCGTCCCGGTGGAAATGACTGGGCGATCGCTGATTAAACCGGCCGAAGTGGAAATTAAAGCCAGTCGCACTCCCGTCCGCATCTCGCTTTAACAGTGATCAGTAATCAGTAATCAGTAATCAGTGGAAATAATTAAAAAATTGGCTAATTAGCAGAAAAATGACCGATAAAAGCCGCTCTCTTGTAGTTATGGTGATCAGCAAATCTTATCGAAGAAAGGGCGTAGGGCATCTTTGAATGTAAGATAATGAACATTTTTCAGCCAATTTCCGAGAGAGCCATAAAAATTTAAAACTTACATCTGATAACTGATAACTGATAACTGATAACTGATGATAACTGCTATACTTTGTAATGGAAAATAGAGAGTAATAATCATGACAGTGGTGCTGGTAGTACAGATTATTTGGGCGCTGGCGGCGGCCTTTCTGGCGATTTTGGTGTTATTACACAGTCCCAAAGGGGATGGTATTGGCGGTATTGGCGGCCAATCACAGATTTTTACCAGCGCAAAAACGGCGGAAAAAACCTTAAATCAGGTGACTTGGGCGTTGGGGACGGTATTTATCACCCTAACTATTGTACTGAGCGCCGGCTGGTTAAATCGCTAAATGCTAAGAGGTCGGTTCTCTTTTCTAGGACTCGCAGCCTTGGCGAGTTTTTTGCTGTTTTCCTATTCTTTGATCGCCGACAGTCGATCGCTACCGGAGTTAAAAACCCATCCTTTACCCGCTAATTTAGCCCAATGGCAAGAGCAAAACCAGTCCGGGGATTATTTTGATGCCGTGGAAATCAGTCCCGTGGGGGCGTTGATTTGGTCGCAATTTCCCGTGAAGATTTATGTTCACAGCGATCGCAGTTCTTGGCTGAGTTTGGTACAACAGGCGATCGCTGAATGGGGGCAGTATTTGCCGATGGAGTTGGTAAATCGGGCAGAATTGGCCGATATCCTCATTAAACGGGAGTTACCGCCGTCGGGAGTCCGTTTTAATGCCGAAACGGGTAAGTTAGAACTGCCCCGGGTGCGTTCTGCCATAACACAATACGAGATTTTTGTCAAGGAAAATCGCCTAACTCATCGGATGAGTATCCAGATTAGTCCTAATTTAGCCGATCGGTCGGCCTTAGCGGCAGCGCGGCACGAATTAGGTCACGCTTTGGGAATTTGGGGTCATAGTCCCCTAGAGACGGATGTAATGTATTTCGCTCAAACTAGAGATATTGCCCCGATTTCTAGCCGGGATATTAACACTTTAAAAAAGGTTTATCAGCAGCCAACTCAGTTAGGTTGGCAGATGGATCAGCTAGGGTATCTAATGCCTGAATAGGTAAATATTGCTCTTCAGTCGGTTCTGCTATTAAAAAGTATAAGTTATGGATATACTTAGTATAACTGACTAAGATCCAGAAGGTTAACCATCGCTTAAACCTCTATTTCCTCTAGCCATGTTTTAATCGCACTGATTAACTTGGGTTGTTGGGGAGGGGTGTTGCTGACTCAAGCTATGAATGCCAACTGTGCATCCTATCCAAAAGTTAGTTTGGCTCTAGGTTTTAAAAACCCCACACAAGAAGATTCCTATTGCAAATCAGCAACCCCAATCTTTGCCACCCTCTACAACTAAGCCAATACTAGAAACATATTGTACGGGTTTGCCTAACATTAAGGGATCTATTTCTCCCCAATCGTAAGGTTCATAATCTTCTAAACGAGATAGTTCGCTATCTAACCAATCATCTCTAGGGGCTGTTTTTTCCGAGGGATTGGGCTGTTTCAGGGAGTCTAAGGGTTTAGTCATGGGGAAAAAATGAGTTGGGAATTTATGGGACGTAACGCGCCATGGAAGTGGGAATGGTTTGCCATCGGGAGGCAAATCCGCGGGTTTCAAAATGTCCTATGCACAAACATTTTACCCATTATTGACCAACTCTTTAGTTCATCTAAACCTCTATTTCCTCTAGCCATGTCTAAATCGCGCTGATTAAGTTGGGTTGTTGGGGAGGGAAGGTGAAAAAGTTGGTAGGGAAACTGACAGAGAATCGTTACCAATTTTCTCAATTCCTGAGATATATTTAATGGATGAAGTTCGATGTAAAGATTAAATCTCTGTTTCTATTGGTATGTTAGTGGGTGTATCTTGACTGATTAAAATTAAATTAGATACAGGGGTGTAAATATCACACTCAATTTCTGGTACTCGAATCGTTACAATTAATGTATAGCGAACAGGTTGATCATGGCGTTCCTCTTGTGTTTGTTCTTTCCACCATCCACCAACAGGATAAACGCCTATCATTCCTCTACTTGCTAAATCGACGGCCGTTCCTGTCCATATATCAGAATGAAGTGAACCTTGACTCCTTAAATGAGGACCCAAAAACCAGTTATCTTCCTCTTTACTGCCAGAAATATTTTTTTCTTCTTTTCTGGTAGCTTTATTAATTCTATGTCGAAATTGGTCATGGGTCTCTAAAGGTTTTTTTACTTGAAATCTGAGTCCATAAGAGGCATAATGGTGTTTTCTTTTATAACCTCGCTCCCCTGGATTAGGTTCTATAAAATACGATAAAGTTACTCTCAGTTCTACCTTGGCTTCTCCTAATTGTTCTAGCTTTTCTTTTGGCCAGGGTAAGCTATGAAGATTCATTTTGTCTGTTTTAATGACACTACCATCTTTTTTAAAAGGTGTCAATTGATCTTCAATAACCATTGTTAAGTCACTATTTGAACTTTTTAAAGCTCTGTCTAAATCAGGAACACCATATCCATAGCGACGAATCAAATTTTTTTTATCTTGCTGCTTCAATTTCTTTGGAAAATTAGCTATCATCCTAACAGTCCATTCGGCTGAATGAACGATTAAAGCGCGTATTGTTTCTGGCCAATATTTGGGATTTTCTGAAAGAATTCGAGCAGCCATATAACTAGCGAGTGCAGTTGCACAACTGGTATCACACATATAAGTAAACAATTTATAGTTATGACTATGAGCAGTTGTTAATAAGCATAAATCGTCAATCATTTGTGCATAATTTTCCCCATCTGAGGCATAATTTCCCCCTTCACAAACAATATCAGGACGAATTGGCCATTGATTTTCCCAAGAAACAGAAGTACAACTTTTAGGAGATAAATCACCCCAAGGAGCTACAGGTTGCCAACCGTGAAAGTCGGGATGACTGATATTAACTTTTTCAGTGTAAGCTCCCACAACAAGAGCATTCCAAGCTTGTGCTGGGTTTTCAATTGTTGCCACATCATTGCGGGTTAAATAATCAGATAAAGATATTTCTTCTCTGATATTTCCTGCTGAAATAATGATTAATCGCTTAAAATTATCTTCACCAAAAGATAGTTGATCTATTGCTGCTGACCATGAGGAGGGAGTTCCATAATTTGGTGATGGCTGCTCGCTAGTTACAGCCATACAGAAAATACGTTTTCGCTTGGGATTTTGTATTTCTGGACGAGAGACTGCTTGCTCTGTAATTGCGCCATAAAGTTCAGGATCATTTTGTCCGACAGGAGGGAGAATTTTAACTGATTCTAAACGGTGAATAAGCGTTATATATCCTTGTGTTTGTAAAGCCTCATATAAATCATCATAAAGAATTAAACCCGCCATTTCTGTACCATGTGTATTATGAGGATCATGAGTTCCCCAATTAGGATCACAAGTATATAAATCACTACTATCAAGACCTTTTTCAATCAGTTTATGTCGTCTATTAACTCCATAATCAAGAAGACAGACAGCAACAGCATTATCTCTAGGAGGTAAAGTTCGATTCCATAAATCCTCGACCCATTCCTCCTTTTCAATTAATTTCATATCAAGAAAAAAGGAAGGCGTATCTTTAGCAATTCAAAATTCTGCAACCGTATCAGAATTTTGAAGAACTTGCTGTATTTTTTCTACATTAGCCATAGCTAAAGTAACAGTTCTTTCGGGAAAATGTATATGAAATTTAGTCATAATATCGAGTCTTTGAGCAATGGTTTGGAAGTCTTCAAGTTGTCCACGACGTAACCATACTTCCCACCATATTGATTGTCCATTCTGAGGAAATAAAGCAGGATCATCAGTAAATAATGATTGAACTGTACCAATTTCAACGTTTTCTAGTCGTGTTATTAGGGCTGCATTTTTTGGGTTTCCTTTTGTTGTTTCTTCATCACGATATTCTTCTACTTTGTTCTCAAAAAATTCTGTCGCTGACTCTGGTACAAAAACAGTAGCCTTAACTATATTTTCTTGTTCAGGAGAAGGCTTAACAGCAACTAATTCAATTTTTTTGCGTTTATCTCCTAAATTTTCAAAAGCATTCGCTTGATCTTTTGTTACCTGAAATTCTAAATAGAATCCGGGTTGTCCGACGGCAATTGCCGATAAACGGGATTCTAATTGTTGACGAGCTTTCGTAATCGCTTCACCAATAGCAAGTTCTAATTTTGCAGCGTGTTCTATTCTGTTCCGATCGGGTGGTGGTGGAGCATTAACTGAGCGCGGTGAAGTATAATCGGCGCTTTTACGAAATTTATCGTTATTCCGTAGATACAAGTGAGGAAGACGGCGAGAACGTTGCGACATTATGGGATTAGGTTTTATTCATTGAAGTTTAGGTCTTTACGTTCCATAATAGCTGAAATCAGAGAATCTTCGCTCACCTTCTGACTATTTGACAAAACAGCTTGCTTGGCTGCGTCATCTGTCGCTCTGACAATTTCAGCTTGAGCGAGTCCATTGGCTTGATTAAGAATGTTTGACCAATCTTTCCAGTCAATTTCAAAAGAAATAAGACGAGATTCAATCAATTCACGAATAATTGCGGCATCAGGAAGCTGATATTCAATTACATCATCAAAACGCCTAAAAAGAGCTTTGTCTAGTAACTGAGGATGATTAGTTGCTGCCAAAATCAAACTATCCCCTTGCTCTTGTTCTAAAAACATCAAAAAAGAATTGAGAATGCGACGAATTTCTCCCACGTCGTTAGAATTGTGACGTTGAGTCCCAATCGCATCAAATTCATCAAAAAAATAGACCCCTTTTGTTATTGTCATTGCCTCAAAAATCACTTTTAAACGACTAGCCGTTTCTCCCATATACTTGCCCATTAGACTATCGTATAAAGTCGTAAACAAAGGTAATTTAAGCTCTCCTGCTAAAGCTTCAGCCGTCATTGTTTTACCAGAACCCGGTGGACCTACTAACAACAGCTTTCGACGAGGCGTAAGATTATGTTCTCTGAGTCTTTTTCCTTGTCTTTGTTCAGTTAATACTCGTTTAAGTCTAAATTCAAGGTCAGAGGTTAAAATCATATCCGATAATCGAGTATCGGGATATCTGACCGAAACCAGATTGGCTAAATCTCCTTTTGGTTGTACTAAAGGAATTGGATCAGATTTTTTTTCAATAACCGATTTACTAGCCTTTGCTTGGTCAATTAATTCGCGAATTTCTTGGGCTAACTTACCATGTCCTTGTCTTGCTTCGTGTGCAGCCATCTGTAGGGCAGCAGAATAAAATTGCTGCTCTTCTCCTTCTAGATGACTTTTTAGAAGTGCTAGGATATGGCGAGCGGTGGACATGATACCTCGTTAAGTTAAACTCCCCATCATACTCAATGATTTTAACTGTGACAGGCACTATACAAAGAATAATTTCCCTTTTGGACTAATTTTGATCGGTATAGTTAAATTGTACTAAATAAATTGTCGTATTAGCTAGGGGAAACCCGTATTTGGTCTTTCTCTTGCTTTCGTGGTTATTCGATAATTTTCCTGCTTCTCCCTAAAAATTACCGTCCCGCTCGCTAAACTGCCAAATTGATAAGATCCTTTGACCTTTCGCCGCCCTATTGAGCAAAACTAGGTATAAACACTTTCTTAAGAATTAACCTATGTCACAATAGATGAAGATAAACCAAATAGTGTGAAGTTGTAAACTAGGTATTACTGAATGGAACCGCTTTATCAGTACGCATGGCTAGTTCCCGTCCTACCCTTGGTAGGCGCTACCCTAGTCGGTGCGGGCTTAATTTCCTTTAATGAAGTCACCAATCGTCTGCGACAGGTGAATGCTGTATTAATCATTTCTACCCTCGGTGCGTCGATGGTGCTGTCTTTTGCGCTGCTGTGGAGTCAAATCAATGGACACGCTCCCTACAACCAAATGATCGATTGGGCATCGGCGGGTAACTTTCACCTGAAAATGGGTTATACGATCGATCATCTCAGCGCTTTAATGTCGGTTATCGTCACCACCGTGGCCTTTTTGGTGATGATTTATACCGATGGTTACATGGCCCATGACCCCGGTTATGTGCGTTTTTACGCCTATCTCAGCATTTTTAGCAGTTCTATGCTCGGTTTGGTCATCAGTCCCAACCTCGTCCAAATCTACGTTTTCTGGGAATTGGTGGGGATGTGTTCCTATCTGCTAGTAGGTTTCTGGTTCACTCGTCCGGCGGCTGCCGAGGCCTGTCAAAAAGCCTTTGTTACCAACCGCGTCGGCGATTTTGGCTTATTACTGGGAATGCTGGGGCTTTTCTGGGCCACCGGTAGCTTCGAGTTTGATATCATGGGTGAACGTCTAGAGGAATTAGTCTCTTCTGGAGCCATTGCCGGCAGTTTAGCGGCATTATTCGCCGTTTTAGTCTTCCTTGGACCGGTGGCCAAATCAGCCCAATTTCCCCTTCATGTCTGGCTACCGGATGCCATGGAAGGTCCGACCCCGATTTCGGCCCTGATTCACGCCGCCACGATGGTGGCCGCCGGAGTTTTCCTGATTGCTCGGATGTATCCCGTTTTTGAGCCAATTCCCACGGCGATGACGGTAATTGCTTGGACGGGGGCCTTTACTGCCTTTCTAGGGGCAAGTATCGCCCTCACCCAGAATGATATCAAAAAGGGTTTAGCCTATTCCACCATCTCCCAATTGGGTTATATGGTTATGGCTATGGGTATCGGCGCTTATAGTGCGGGGTTATTCCACCTGATGACCCACGCTTATTTTAAAGCGATGTTGTTCCTCGGTTCCGGTTCGGTCATCCACGGTATGGAGGATGTGGTCGGTCATGAGCCGGTTTTAGCGCAAGATATGCGGATGATGGGCGGTTTACGCAAGTATATGCCCATTACCGCCCTAACTTTCCTGGTGGGAACTCTGGCCATCTGTGGGATTCCTCCCTTCGCTGGTTTCTGGTCGAAGGATGAAATTCTCGGTTTAGCTTTTGAGGCGAACCCGTCCTTATGGTTAATCGGTTGGGGGACTGCGGGTTTAACAGCTTTTTATATGTTCCGGATGTACTTTAACACCTTTGAAGGGGAGTTTAGAGGTACTAATAAGGAGATTAAACGCCGACTGTTAGCCAACGCGGGCGCGATTCCGGCTTTTGGACCGGGGGCAATGAATGTTAAGCAATTGGACTCGGAAGCGCAGGAAGAAGACAACCACGGCCATCATGCCCATGAACCCCACGAATCGCCAATTACTATGACTTTACCTCTCATGATTTTAGCGGTTCCTTCTTTGTTAATCGGTTTGGTGGGTAAACCTTGGCAGAATTTCTTCGAGGGTTTTATTCATGTTCCCAACGAAGTAGTGGAAGAAGTTCATGCTTTTGATTGGACGGAGTTTCTGATTATGGCGGGTAATTCGGTAGGGATTGCTTTAATCGGGATTACTGTCGCTTCTTTGATGTATCTCCAGAAGAAAATTGACCCCGCAACTATTGCCGAAAAATTCCCCGTTTTGTATCGTTTTTCCCTGAACAAATGGTACATTGATAATCTCTATGATCGAGTTTTTGTCCAGGGTTGTCGTCGTCTCGCACGGCAAATTATGGAAGTGGATTATCGCGTTATCGATGGGGCGGTGAATTTAACCGGTTTAGCTACTCTTGTCAGTGGTGAAGGTCTTAAATACCTCGAAAATGGTCGCGCCCAATTCTACGCTTTAATTGTCTTTGCCGCAGTTTTGGTTTTAGTAATTGTCTATAGTCTGGTGTAGATTTTTAAGCCGTTGACTAAAGATTTTTAGGGGCGCAAAGCCCCTTTTTTCGGCTTTAAGTACCCCTTTTTAAGGGGAATTTAGGGGTTTGGGAAAAGCGATAGCTTTTGATATACTCTTTAAAAATAGATGATAATTGAAATAGGTTTTGCTCCCTTTGAATTAAATAACGTTGTTGCAAGGATTGTAAACCATTGATTAAATCACTGGCAGATAAATCTAGGTTATTTTTTAACTCCTCTCTAGATAAAGGTGGAAGTCCAGTAATTACAATTTACTGAGAGAGCAAGAAAACAATCAGATGAGTTTAAAATTGCCTTTCCCGAAGATTTTAGGCTTGATTAAGCCAATTGATTAAGTCAGCTTGACTCTCAAAGTCTAGTAATGCTTCTCCTCAGTCTTCTAATTGTTCAACGGCTAGTTTTTCGATAGTTTCGGTAATATTCGGGGGCAGTTGACCAAAACGTCGGTTAAGCAAGCGTAGCACTAGCTTGGCTTCTCCTTTTTGAAGTCCGATGGCTTCTCCTTGTTGAATCGCTTTTTCTCTATCTTGTTCGTATAAAGGGGCTAAACGCATAATAAATTTCCTCTCCTCTTGGGTTCTTTTTGGTAAGGCTTGCAAGTTCCTACTCAAATTGTATAATAATTTTAAGGAAGCTGATTTTAAGGGATTATGGGGAGATAATGCCTCTAATTCATCAATCGCTCTGGTTCTGGTTCCTCCTCTACCTAATAATCTTAACCAAAGGGTTTCAGGGGTTTCGGGTAATTGATGCAGTACAATAAGGGATGTGGTTAATGCTGGAGGTAAAAAATAAATTCCTTCTCCCCAATCTGGATGATTGAGAGCGGAAAAAGCAGTTATAATTCTTTGACTGGCCGTAGGAGTTAGTATCCATAGTCTAGGAATATTTTTACATCTGACAACGCCAAAAGACAGTAGGAAACTTCTATTTAATACTGCACACTTAAAAACTCACATCTGATAACTGATAACTTACCCACTGATAACTTACCCACTGATAACTGATAACTGATAACTGAATGGTCTCCTAGTTATTTTGTTTCTTCTGTGGGAGGTGCGCCCTTGGAAGTTCTCAGATGCTCTATTAGGGATCAAGAAAAGCCGTCGTAGAACGACGGGGTTTTAAACCCAAATTTTCGATAAAAAGCGATCGCTCCACAGTTTAAACTTATAAAACCGCCATCGACAAAGAAGCGGTGAGGAGTAGTTCATTAGACCTATCCAGGATGGTTAGGCAGAGAATGATATTGAAAGATGCCAAAGATACTGCCGACACTGCCAATACTAAGAATACTGCCGACACTGCCAATACTGAGCATACTGCCGACACTGCCAATACTGAGCATACTGCCGATACTAACCAGACTTAAAATGCTGCCGGCACTAGCGAGACTTAAAATACTGCCAGCACTGCCTAAACTCAAGATACAGCGATAACTAGCTTTGCTCAGATAATTAAGACCAGAAATCATTTTAAGTCGGGGAAAGATTGCGGAATAGTTAGGGAAGTATTTTGCCAAACCTGTTGTAAACGCATAGCCGGCATAGTTAGATAAAGAATATCACCTTGATCGAGAGTGATTTCCAGTAATTGCCAACCGTGGATAGTTTGACCTTGTTTTTCTAAGTAAAGTGGCACAAAATCCGCATTCATCGCCGCTTCCTTGATAATTTGCCCCATAAAAGGATGATTAGGTGTGATTAATGTAGCCAAAGCAACCCAGAGGAGATCATCGGTCATGCCATTACCGAGAATTCTACCGCCCAAAGCGGCCGCAGCGAAGGAATAGGTAGCCAGATCCCGGGGACATAATACCGTATCAAAATCAAAAACCTCTTGAATCGATCGCCCGAATTGTTCCTGAGAGCAGCGTAAAACTAGATTAATTTTAGGAGCGATCGCTTTAGCAGTGAGGGCAATCTCCACATTAATCATATCCTCGTAAGTCACCACGATCAAAGATTCAGCGTTGTTAATATTAGCCGTTTCTAGGGTAGCCACTAGACGCGCATCCTCGATAATAACGGGGATTCCCCAGGAGCGCACGGAATGCAAAAATCTATTATTGTGGTCTGATTCAATCACCACCACTTCACAGCCTTGCTCGTGTAATTGTCGCACGATCCGGGTGCCGATACCTCCTAAACCACAGATAATGTGATGATTGCGGACGGGAATGCGGGTAGCATCCCAAAACTGCTTAAAGCGACTACCGAGGATAAAATCGTTGAGGAGAGCATAACAGATACCGATAACCCCCGCACCGACAATCATCATGACCACGGTAAAAATTTTGATACTATCAGGGGTAGATTCGGCCACTTTTTCGTTACCTCCGGCGCCGGTAATCATCCCGACGGAGAAATAGAGGGAATCGACGAGGGAAATTTTTTGATTAACGCTGAGATAGGTAATGGTAGCAAGGGAAATCATCCCCAGGAGAGAAAGGGTGACAAGAATTACCGGTTGGACATAGTGCTGATAGGGACGGAGATTGAGCAGATTTCTCAGCCACTTTTGCAGTTTAAAACGCTGTTTTGCCTTAATTGTCGGTTTATTGCCGATAATGAGATGATCGCCAGTTTGGAGTTTTTTGCCTAAAAGAACTGCGGAAACCAGATCGATTTCGTCGTGAGCGGGGAGATAATAGATTAACATCCGGGCCGGATCGTCCCAAAGTTCGTAGAGAGGTAATCCCCACCAAGGATGATTTTCATCGATAATTATCTCTTGAATCGGCCAAAGGCGATCGAATAGCTGTAATTGACCGATAGCTTTATTACCAAGGGCAGCAAAGGAAAAGATCGGGGCTGCTAGGGAAGCAACGCTCATGCTAACGTGAGCAGGGAGGGTTTGATCAAGTCTTTCTCCCAAAGTTTCGTTAAATAGTCGGTTAACTATCCGAATTTTCGGGTTAATTATTCTTGCGCGGGTGAGAATTTCCAGATTGAGTGCGTCGTTATCGATGGCCAAAACTAGGGTTTCTGCATCCGGAAGGCCAGCTTGCAGGAGAGTTTTAGGAGAGCAGGGATCGCCGATAATAATATCAGACTGGTATTCACAGACCATTTGGCGATCGCTAATCGCTACCACTGCCGCAGATTGTTGTTTGAGTAAACAAAAGATTTTATAACCCGTGCGACCTAATCCACAGACGATGATTTGCGGTTTCATTCGTCGAGCGCGTTTTTTGCTGATTAACCTTTCATTTCTAGCGCAAAAACTAGGAAAAATCTGTAACTAAAGCTGCAATATTGCCAATTTTCCCAATCAGGCTTTGAAGATGATAAAATAACCATCATCATTGATTTGATCACTTAAGCCTTGACTCGCTTTCTTTGGGATAAATTTAGTAAAGATTACCTCGAAACCTTTCTCTCTTCTTCCGGTGACGTGAAAACTAGCCTTGATGTGACGGCAGAAACTCAAGAAATTGATGTCTATTTTCGACCGACTTCCCCAGAAATGCCGCCCGAATTAGGTTTATTGGGCCGATTAGCTCAAACCCCTTGTCTATTGGAACCCTATCGCAATCCGGTCACGATTGATGGCATTATTGCCTGTTTATCTAAACTGTTGACTGTGCGGGAACAATTACAAAGAGAAGCTCACCGTCATCAACAACCCTTATTAGCAGAAAATATCCCTAGACTATGGATACTAACTCCTACGGCCAGTCAAAGAATTATAACTGCTTTTTCCGCTCTCAATCATCCAGATTGGGGAGAAGGAATTTATTTTTTACCTCCAGCATTAACCACATCCCTTATTGTACTGCATCAATTACCCGAAACCCCTGAAACCCTTTGGTTAAGATTATTAGGTAGAGGAGGAACCAGAACCAGAGCGATTGATGAATTAGAGGCATTATCTCCCCATAATCCCTTAAAATCAGCTTCCTTAAAATTATTATACAATTTGAGTAGGAACTTGCAAGCCTTACCCAAAAGAACCCAGGAGGAGAGGAAATTTATTATGCGTTTAGCCCCTTTATACGAACAAGATAGAGAAGCAGCGATTCAACAAGGAGAAGCCAAGGTAGTGCTACGTCAACTAAAGCGACGTTTTGGTGAACTTCCCCCGCATATTACCGAAACTATCCAAAAACTCTCAGTAGAAAAATTAGAAGACTTAGGAGAAGCATTGCTAGACTTTGAGACTCAAGCTGACTTAATTAATTGGCTGACCTAATAAATAGGCTTTGAAGATGATAAAATAATCATCATCATTGATTTAATCACTTAGGTCTTGACTCGCTTTCTTTGGGATAAATTTAGTGAAAGACTACCTCGAAACCTTTCTCTCTTCTTCCGGTGACGTGAAAACTAGCCTTGCTGTGACGGCAAAAACTCAAGAAATCGATGTCTATTTTCGACCGACTTCCCCAGAAATGCCGCCCGAATTAGGTTTATTGGGCCGATTAGCTCAAACCCCTTGTCTATTGGAACCCCATCGCAATCCTGTCACGATTGAGGGAATTCTCGCTTGTTTATCTCAACTGTTGACTGTGCGGGAACAATTACAAAGAGAAGCTCACCGTCATCAACAACCCTTATTAGCAGAAAATATCCCTAGACTATGGATACTAACTCCTACGGCCAGTCAAAGAATTATAACTGCTTTTTCCGCTCTCAATCATCCAGATTGGGGAGAAGGAATTTACTTTTTACCTCCAGCATTAACCACAGCCATTATTGTCCTGCATCAATTACCTGAAACCCCTAAAACCCTTTGGTTAAGATTATTAGGTAGAGGAGGAACCAGAACCAGAGCAATTGATGAATTAGAGGCCTTGTCTCCTAGTCATCCCTTTAAATCAGCTTCCTTAAAATTATTATACAATTTGAGTAGGAACTTGCAAACCTTACCCAAAAGAACCCAGGAGGAAAGGAAATTTATTATGCGTTTAGCCCCTTTATACGAACAAGATAGAGAAGCAGCGATTCAAAAAGGAGAAGCTATCGGACTTCAAAAAGGTAGAATCGAAGGGATTCAACAAGGAGAAGCCATCGGACTTCAAAAAGAAGCATCCAAGTTAGTGCTACGTCAACTAAAGCGACGTTTTGGTGAACTTCCCCCGCATATCACCGAAACTATCCAAAAACTCTCAGTAGAAAAATTAGAAGACTTAGGAGAAGCATTACTAGACTTTGAGACTCAAGCTGACTTAATCAATTGGCTGACCCCCACTTGTTTGACCCAATCCATAATGGTTGTTCGTGACACTCCTGTCACTCTCTCAATGCCTCGAAATCCCAGGCCATTTACCTACATTTTCAGACAGATACGCTTAACATCATCGCTATAGCCCTTTGTTTCATAGCTGTGGATTAACTGACGACCACAGTTTACACATATATAGTTTTGTTTTTGACCACGATGACCATTTTTATTGATGTGGTCACTTTGACATTCTGGACATTTCATCGTTTTTTTTCCTTCATCGAAAATTTGGGTCTGAAACCCCGTCGTTCTACGACGGCTTTACCGTTAAATATGAGCATCGTTTACGAAATATATGCTAAAATGTGAGGTATGGAAAAAGCCTATTC